>CAYJNE010000249.1:0-2412 GCA_964371345.1 uncultured Desulfovibrionaceae bacterium
CTGGGTTTGCTATTTTGCACTGATTGCAAGAATAATTGACTATCATCAAGCTCATCATCTTGTGTATGTTGGGGCATAGGCTGAGGCATGGGCTTGGGTGCAGGCTTTGCTTGCGCCTTGGGTGAGTGCGCAATTTTTTTGCGCCTAGGTTGCACTTTGTCCTGTAAAGCAGCAAAGGGATTGTTAGAAAAGTCGTTACTCATAGCGTGTATTTAAAAATAAAAAGGGGCTGTTAAGCCCCTTGATTTATGGTTTTGCTGGAGCCGCTGGGGCTGTGGGAGTTGCTGTCCCTTCACTTTGTGGTGCAGGAGCAGTTTTTTGCTCCGTAATGGGAGCCGCCGCAGGTGAGTCGGCAGGGGCCTGTTCAAGCGGAGTATTAAAAATAACTGATTCATCAGCTGGAGGCGTGCTTGTAATATAGGTATAACTTAAGCAAGTAAAAAGAAAGAGCACAGCCATAAACGCTGTCATTTTGGAAAGTAGGCCACCAGCACCACCGCTACCAAAAACGGAGCCACCGCCGCCACCAAAAATAACGCCCATGCCTTCCCTTCCTGCCTGCAAAAGCACAAGGATAACAAGTAGAACGCATACAATACTATGCAGGGTTAAAATAAGAGTTTGCACAAAAAACCTCCACGACCGCAGAATATTTAATCAAAGTAGACTATTTTAAGCTTGCACAATTTTCGCAAAGCTTTCGGCCTGTAAAGAAGCACCTCCTACCAGTACTCCGTCCACATTGTCAAGTCCTATTATTTCAGCAGTGTTTTCAGGTTTTACACTTCCGCCATATAGTATTTTAATATCAGCACCTTGCGTGCCCATTTTTTCTTTAAGTATTTCACGCACCATGGCATGAGCTTCTAAAATTTCTTCAGGCCCAGCCACTTTTCCAGTACCAATGGCCCACACTGGCTCATAGGCCACAGCAAAGCTTTCAACATTGGCTTCTTTTGGCAAGCGGGCCAAACAATCAAGCTGGGCTTTAAGTACGCTTTGCAACTTTCCACCTTCACGCTCATCCAAAGTTTCGCCTACACAAAAGACCACATTAACCTTATTTTCCAAGGCATAGCTAGCCTTCTTTTCAATAAATTCAATATTTTCACCAAAAATATGTCTGCGCTCAGAATGGCCCACCAAAACCCATTTGGCCTCAACGTCCTTAACCATGGGTAGTGAAATCTCACCAGTAAAGGCACCTTCTTCGGCGGGGTAAAAATTCTGCGCACCAATGGCTATGGATGAATTGGCAGCATTTACAGCTTCAAGTATTGAAGTAAAGGGAACAAAAATAAGCACTTGCCTATCACTTGGTACAGAGGTAAGCTTGGTGCAAAGCTCGGCAATGGTGGCCTTAGCTTCAGCACGGGTCTTAAACATTTTCCAATTGGCAGCCATTAATTTTGACATAAATTCTCCTGCTAAGATAATAAAATAACTATAAAATAAGCGTATAAATAAGGGCATCTTCAGCGGTATCTATATAATATTTCGGCCGCCTTCCAACACATTCAAAGCCTACACTTTCATAAAGTTTACGTGCTGCTATATTGCTTGGACGCACTTCAAGCAGCACTTTGTTCATACCTATTTTACGCGCGCCTTGCAAGGTGTTTGTAAGTAAATGCTTCCCCAAACCTTGGCGGCGAAATTGTGGCAAAATGCCAATATTTAGTATTTCCACCTCATCTAAAACTTGATAAAATGAAATATAGCCCACAAGAGCATTGTCTGCTTGGGTTTGTTTAAGGCCCATGGCAAAAAAGTGCTTTTGCTTAAACACAAGTTTGCATTGTTCCGCACTCCAAGGCATACTAAAGCACTGCCGCTCAAGAGCGGCAATGTCTGGCACATCGTCAACATTTAATTGGGTTATGCTAATGTGTTCTAAATAAGGATTTGGCATGAAAAACTATCCATATATTTTGCCTTCAGATGAAGTATTTTCTGAAGTTTTAGACATGCATGATAATCCATTCATGGTTATACCCCATAAGCAAATGGTGCAACAAGGTATACCACACCGAAAAGTTTACATTATTTTTCAGGATAAAATGGGGCGTGTGTTGTTAAAACGCTCCAGCAAAACCCAAAGTTTATATATTCCAAATACCATTGTTCATGCGGGGGAAGCCCGTAAATACGCCGCCATGCGCGTGCTCAAGGCCTTTTTTAAGCTCAATGCAGAACACCCCTTACATTTGGAAGAGCGTACCCTCAAATCTTATAAATACCATACATTTTTTATGGTTTTATTAGATGAAGAAGACCCAAAAAGCCTAAGCAAAAAAGTAATATGGCTTGATTTTGACGAATTACAAGGCTTTGTAAATCATTTTGCAGATATGCTAGACGAGCGACTTTTAGAATTAATCACCCAAGGGCATTTACAAAATCTATGCTCTG
>CAYJNE010000250.1:0-2403 GCA_964371345.1 uncultured Desulfovibrionaceae bacterium
GAGCGCGTCACTTCGGGATCTCGTACGGTTAAATGTGTTACGGGCTACAACCTTACAGGCCTTATGGTGCAATCGGAAGGCACTCTGGGAGTTATTTCTCAAGCTATTATGAAACTTGTTCCTCCGCCAAAAGCCGGTAAAGCTTTGATGGCAGTGTTTGACTCTATGCAAGATGCGGCAGAAGCTGTAGCCGGTATTATCGCAGCTCATGTAGTACCCTGTACTATGGAGTTTCTTGATAATAACACTATCGTGCGAGTGGATGATTATACAAAGGCAGGCCTCCCCCGTGATGCGGCCGCCATCCTTCTTATTGAGGTCGACGGACACCCTGCGCAAGTTGCGGATGAAGCAGAGGTGGTAGAGAGAGTTTTAAAACAATGTAAAGCCACACAAATTCACGTTGCTAAAGATGCCGAAGAAAAAACAAGACTTTGGGAAGCTCGCCGCATGGCTTTACCTGTACTTGCTCGCTGTAAGCCTACTACAGTACTGGAAGATGCCACTGTGCCTCGCTCAAAAATTCCTGCCATGATGCAAGCACTTAACCGTATTGCTACCAAGTATAAATTGGAAATAGGCACATTTGGGCATGCGGGTGACGGTAATTTACATCCTACTATTTTATGTGATAAGCGTAATATACAAGAATTTCATCGTGTAGAAGAAGCTATTGATGAAATTTTTGATGTGGCTCTCAGCCTTGGGGGCACTCTTTCAGGGGAACATGGTATTGGCACAGCCAAGGCAAAATGGCTTGAGAAAGAAACTTCTAAAGGTACCATTATGTTTTCCCGTCGTTTGCGTAAAGCTCTCGATCCCAAAGGCTTACTCAACCCCACCAAACTCGTAAGTATTTAGGCTATGTTGCCCAATTATTTCTTTTGTATTTGTGGACTGCGTCAAACTCTTTTTTTGCTCAGGTCATGTACGTTTTATGTACACTCCCATCGCAAAAAACTCGTTTTCCTTGCCAAAATTCAAAATTAATTTAATTGGGAAGCACACCCAAGTGATAAAGGAAAAAATTGTGAAAGATTTAAAACAATTAGCCGATCAGCTTATGAAATTAGACGATCGCATCATAGCCTGTATGAAATGCGGTATGTGTCAAGCCGTGTGCCCCATTTTCGGGGCTACTATGATGGAAGCCGATGTGGCACGAGGCAAACTTACTTTGGTGAACAATTTAGCCCATAGGCTTATTGAAAATCCCGAGGCTATAGCCGAAAAACTAGGTCGCTGTTTGCTTTGTGGGTCTTGTCAAGCAAACTGCCCTTCAGGCGTACAGATTATTGATGTTTTTTTAGAAGCGCGCGAAATAGTTTTTACTTACTTAGGTTTACCCATTCTGAAAAAAATTATTTTCCGTAAACTATTGGCTAGTCCCACAGCGTTTAACCTTGCCACACGCATGGGAGCTTCTTGTCAATCCCTCCTTTTCCGTAAAGCAAATAATCCTCAAAAAACCAGCCGTGCACCATTACTTGATAAACTCCTTGGTTCCCGCTATATGCGCACGTTGTCAAAAAAACCTCTCCATGTAAGCCAAGGCGCGATTAATACCCCTGCCGGTAAAAGCAATATTAAAGTAGCTTTCTTCCCCGGATGTATGGGAGATAAAATGTATACCGACATGAGTGAAGCTTGCTTAAAAGTATTGCGTCACCATGGCGTGGGTGTTTATATGCCCAAAGGTCTTACTTGTTGTGGTATTCCTGCTATTGCATCAGGTGATATTATCGGCATGCTTGCGCAAACCAAATCTAACCTTGACAAGCTTGGGCAAGAACAGTTTGATTACCTTATTACGCCTTGCGGGTCATGCACAGCCACCATCAAAGAGTTTTGGCCACGTTATGCTCCACGCATGGAAGCCAAAGAAAGCGAACTTATAACAAAATTAGCCCCTAAAGTTCTGGATATTAATGCCTTTCTTATAAACGTACTTAATATAAAACCACAAGGCAACGCTACAAATCAAAACCCAAGTAAGGTAACATATCACGACCCTTGCCATTTAAAGAAGTCTCTCGGAGTGAGTGCAGAGCCTCGGCTTGTCGCTCAACTTAACCCCAAATATAGCTTGATAGAAATGCACGAAGCAGACCGCTGTTGTGGCTGTGGAGGATCATTCAACCTCTTCCATTATAATTTCTCCACTCAAATCGGACAACGTAAACGTCAAAATATCGTAGACAGTGGTGCAGACATAGTAGCAACAGCCTGCCCTGCCTGTATGATGCAACTTGAAGACATGCTCTCACAGCAAGGCGACTCCACAAAAGTAAAACACTGCATAGAATTATACGCTGAATCCTTACCTTAAACCTCAATATTATAATTTATTGTTTCTTGGGAGGGGGAAAACCCCTTTTGTGTACAAAAGGGAGTTTTCCCCCT
>CAYJNE010000251.1:0-2378 GCA_964371345.1 uncultured Desulfovibrionaceae bacterium
CTTGAAAATGAAAAACTTGGCAAGCCCGTATTCTACGGTAGCATGATTGCTGAAGGTTTCATCGGCCTTGTATGGGCAACCGTTGGTATGACATTCTACAAAAGCCCTGAGCTACTTCAAGCAGCTATTGCCGCTGGTGGCCCTGGTAAGGTTGTTGCCGATGCTTCTTATGCTCTTATGGGTAGCGTTGGTGGCGTACTCGCCATTCTTGGTGTTATTGTACTACCTATTACTTCTGGTGATACAGCCTTCCGTGCCGCACGTCTTACCATTGCTGAGATGATTGGCTTCTCACAAAAAGAAGCTGTTAAGCGTCTTACCATTGCCGTACCATTCTTCATCGTGGGTGCCATTTTGACCCAAGTGGACTTTGGCGTACTTTGGAGATACTTCGGCTGGGCTAACCAAACCTTAGCCGCTCTTGTGCTTTGGTCTGGTGCTGCTTACTTGTACCGTAATGGTCGTTTCCACTGGATTGCATCCTTACCAGCAACCCTCATGACTGCGGCTACCATTAGCTATATTTGCTTCATGAAGGGCCTTGGCTTTGGTATGCCCATTGAAACCTCTAACATGATTGGTGCAGGTGTTGCTATTGCCGCTCTTGTGCTATTTGTTGTTAAGGGTAAGACTGTTACTGTTGACCAATATAACGAAAGTTAATTGGTAGAATTATTGATAAAGTAAAAGGCCACCAAGCAATTGGTGGCCTTTTTTGTTCTTGGGGTGACAAAGGTGACAAAGGCATGGACTCCCACGTCGCCTGTGGCTCCTCGGAGTGACAGGGCGAGGAGTAGCCTGTAAAATAAGTTTTGTGTATATGTTGCCCTGTAGTCAAGGTCATTCCGAGGCAAACGGAGTTTGCCGTGGGAATCCATGTCTTTTTGTTTCTCGGAGTGACAAAAACATGAACAATCTATTTAAACATGCTCGGCATACCATTTGCCAGCTAGGCCAAGGCCTTCTTTCACACCGTACTTGGGCGCGTAGCCTAGTAAACTTGTGGCTCTTGAAATATCAGCTAGGGAGTGCCGTACATCCCCTGCCCTAAAATCACGGTGAACGGGCTCTTTTGCTATCATGTCTGCTTTGTGAAGCTTTACTTCATCACGCACTAGGGCAAAGAGTTCATTTAGGGTAGTGCGCTCGCCAAAGGCTACGTTGTAAACTTTATTGCAAGCCTCACCTGTGGCAAGGGCTGCTAAAATATTTATTTGCACCACATTATCAATGTAGCAAAAATCACGGCTAGTTTCGCCATCGCCATTAATAAATACGTCATTTCCACGCAAAAGGGCTGAAAACCATTGTGGAATAACAGCGGCATATGCACCCTCTGGATCTTGGCGGCGACCAAATACATTAAAATAACGAAGGCCCACAGTGCCGAAACCATAGCATTTATTAAATACATCAGCATAAAGCTCGTTGACGTATTTAGTGACAGCATAGGGTGAAAGAGGGGAACCAATGACGTCTTCTACCTTGGGTAGAGTTGGGGAGTCACCATAGGTGGACGATGAGGCCGCATAAACAAAGCTTTGTACTTTGGCCTCACGGGCGGCTACGAGCATATTCAAAAAACCAGTGATATTGCAGCCATTTGTTAGTGTTGGGTCAACTATGGAACGAGGCACAGAGCCAAGAGCCGCTTGGTGCAAAACATGCTGTACCCCTGCGCAAGCTTTTTGGCAGGTGCTTAGGTCTTGAATATCACCATTAATAAAGGTAAAATTTTTCCATGCATCTTCACCTACGATTTGTTGTACCATGTCGAGGTTTTTTTGATGCCCGGTCATGAAGTTATCAAGACCCACAACGGATTGATTGTGTAAGAGTAAATGCTCAAGCAAGTTGGAGCCGATGAATCCAGCAACCCCAGTAATAAGCCAAGTGCGAGGGGTATTTTTTATTTGCTCAAGGGCTTTGGCATATGCGGTCATAAATTTTCCTTCGATTAATTGAATTGAACTATTATAGAAACATTTAACAGTGTACATCTAAGCATATGCACTGTAAAGGTAAATGCCATGCTGGCATAACAAGTTAAAATAATGAAAGTATTATTCATAGGAAATCAAGCTCGCAGTACATATTCTTGTTGGTCTGTGCTTATGCAATGCATACAGCATTTAGGGCATAAGGTGGTGTGTTGTGTGCCTCATGAAGCAGATAAACACTATATAAAAGCTCTGCAAGCCCAAGGGGTGCGAGTTGTCACATACGCCCTTAGTCGCAAAGGCCTAAACCCCTTGCATGATACAAAAACTATATGGGAACTGTATGATATTTTACGCAAAGAAAAGCCAGACAGAGTTTTCACATTTGCCATAAAGCCAGTTATATATGGCAATATTGCCGCAAAATTGGCAAGAGTA
>CAYJNE010000252.1:0-2373 GCA_964371345.1 uncultured Desulfovibrionaceae bacterium
GATTCTGCGCATCCGACACTGTGCCCACGTTGCACCGCCGTCATGATAGACAATTGAAAAGTTGCACTCTGCGGCTTCAGTGAAAAATTTTAGTCAGGTCATTGGGGGAAGAACAAAGCTCCCTCCTAAAATTTTCCACTTCATTGCATATTACAACTTTTGAATTGTCTATAAATGTTTAGTAGTTTCATGGACTGAAAATTAAAGGGAATTATGCGTTATAAGATTGTACTTAGCATCGCAAGTGTGGTTATTTTGCTTGACCAACTCACAAAATGGTGGGCAGTAACGACTATTCCCTTGCACCGCTCAGTACCAGTAATTGAAGGTTTTTTTGACCTTGTGAATATCCGCAATCGTGGGGCAGCCTTTGGTTTTTTAAACCGCTCTGATATTGAGTGGCAATTTTGGCTCTTTATGGTGGCAACGCTTATTGCAACCATAAGTATATTTCTTTTGGTGCGTAGTTCAAAGCATGATGTCTTGCTTTTTTCGGCTTTGGGCTTAATTCTTGGGGGAGCTCTTGGCAACCTCATTGACCGTGTGCGCTTAAGAGCCGTTGTGGATTTTTTAGATTTTTATATTAATAACTGGCATTGGCCAGCTTTTAATGTGGCAGATATAGCCATATGCGTGGGGGCGGTGTTAGCCTGTATTGCCATGTATAGGGCAGATAAAAAAGAGGGTAAGACAAAATCATGATATCATCTCTCCTCTGGTGGCATTGGGTAGTTTTAGCCCTGCCCATTTTGCCAAATTTATGGTCAATTTGGCATGTGCGCAGTCGCTATTTTATAAGCGAGCAAGAAAAATCACTTTGGTTTTTGGTGGCGGTTTTTATTCCTGTAATTGGTGGCATTGC
Source organism: uncultured Desulfovibrionaceae bacterium (assembly GCA_964371345.1). GTDB lineage: Bacteria > Desulfobacterota > Desulfovibrionia > Desulfovibrionales > Desulfovibrionaceae > CAYJAD01. The sequence continues at coordinate 863 of CAYJNE010000252.1, forward strand.
TTACATTTTTGTTGGTAGAAAAAGAGCCAGCAAAACACCTTTACAAGAAGCCCCCTCCCAAGGTAATACACAAAAAGCAGAAAATGAATAATCCCATATGGGAATAAGGTGGAAAATATGCAAAAGAAATTTATGTTACTTGTGACCGCAGGCTTAATGATTTTTAGTGTTGGCTGTGCCAAACAACAAGATTATGACTCCCTACAGGCCAAAGTCACAACCCAAGATCAACAGTTACGCCAACTACAACCTGGCATGGCAGACACATGGGCCCAATTACAATCCATGCGTCAAGAATTAGCAACCATAAAAGGCCAATTGGACGACTTAAACGCCATGGGTGGTGCTAAAAATCTTGTGGATACAGTAAACCGCCACGATGCAGCCCTTAGACAGATTGAACGCTCCCTAGCTGTGGATCTCAACCTTGACGCACCACTACCAACGCCAGTTGCTGGCATGCCAGTTGGTACCATTGGAGCTGACGGAACTTTTAGCGAGAGTGCTGACCCCAATAGCGGCACCATGACCCTAAGTCCTGTGGCGCCACAGCCACCAACGTCCCCAGCGCCACAAGCGGATATGGCAACGGCCCTATTTAATGCTGGTGTTACTTCATTTAATGCAAGACAATACACCCAAGCCCAGCGTTCATTCACCGACTTTACTAAAACTTACCCCAAACACCCTCAAGTGGGTAATGCTTGGTATTATGTTGGCGAGTGTTACTTCCAGTTAAATAAATTTGGTGATGCTGCCCTTGCCTATGACAAAGTAATTACACAATATTCCAAAAGCCCGTCTGTACCTGGTGCATACTTAAAGCAAGGTATTTGCTTTAGCAAACTTGGTCAAAAAGCTGCATCTACTGCTCGCTTGCAAGAGCTTATTAAAAAGTATCCTACATCAGCAGAGGCTTCACGAGCTAAGACATTTTTACAAACAAATAAGTAAATTATGACTGATAATTCATCCATACAAGTACGCAAAGAAGTAAAGCTTATCTTCGCACCAGATATTTCAGGCGAGCCTGTTGTATGCAACCTTGTGCGCGATTATAACACTCTTTTCAATATCTTACATGCCCAAATCAGTTCCCGTAAAGAGGGTAATCTAACCCTTGAGCTCATTGGCACAAGTGAAAATATTGAGAGCAGTATTGAATACTTAAAAAGCTGTGGAGTAAAAGTGCGTGGGCTTAATCATAAGGTACATTATGAAGAAAGCCTATGTATGCATTGCGGTATGTGTACTGCCGTTTGTAAAACCGAGGCCCTTTTTGTGGACAATGCCTCACGCCTCACAAAGTTTGACCCTGAAAAGTGTATATCATGTGGGCTTTGCTCTAAAATTTGCCCTGTAAATGCCATGCAAATGGATGAACAGCACACAAATTTATAGATGTAACCAATTAATTTTTAAGGGAGATAGAAATATCTCCCTTTTTATTTTTAAATTTAATTGACATTGATTATCAAAATCGTTAATGTACACTCACTAGGCAATTACAA
>CAYJNE010000253.1:0-2370 GCA_964371345.1 uncultured Desulfovibrionaceae bacterium
GTCACTCTGCCTAGGGGGAGTGGGCCTTTGGAGCCTAGGTAGTAGAGGCCCGTTTCACGTCCTTTGAGGTTTGTTTGCAGGCATTGGCCTTGTAAGAGTGCGTAAACATCTTTTATATTTTCGAGAATTAGGGCGTCAGATGGTGAGGTATTTGGCATAAGTGCCGTGCAATGTGCGGCAAGGCGCACCCTATCACCCACCATTTTTCCTAAAATTGGGGCTTGCCAGCGTAAATTTGCATTTAATTTGCTTAAAGCCGCCTCAGGTACAAAGCGTGCCTTTTGTCCAAAAAGCATAAGCTTGCCCTTGGGCAAAAGTTTCATGTCCGTACACGGCCCTTCAAGTACGCTTGGGCAAAGGCTTTCCCCAAGATAAAAAGTACTAGCCGTGCTCACATCTACGTCATTATTATTGGGCTTGCGGAGCTTTGCAATATAAAAACCTTGCGCATTGGAGCCTTCTCCGTCCACCCGCAATGTGCCTGTAATGGGGGTATCTTCCCACACAAAGCCTGAAAATGGGCAAAGTTCTACCAATTCAAAACCAAGTTCAGAGGTGGCGTATTTTACTTGATTTTCGTTTTCATCTACATTGGTGGTACAAGTGGAATATACAACTTCGCCACCAGGGGCTAATAATTCATAAGCTTTTTGCAAAAGACTTTGCTGTAATTGTATTAAGGGTGTTATCTTTTTGCCTTGCCACAAATCAAGTACTTGGGGGTTTTTTGCCACCGTTCCCCAGCCTGAGCATGGCGGGTCAAGTTGAATATACTCCCAAGTATTTGGAGTAAGAGGAGTATGTTCACCACCATAGGAGCAAGTAGCCACTTGCAAAAAACCTAGCTGCCCCATGTTGGCTCGCAAGGTAGCAAGCCTATCTTTTGAAGGTTCATTACCAAGCACAAAACCATGCTTACCCACAAGCTGGGCTAAAAATCCTGTTTTACTACCTGGGCTTGCGCACATATCAAGCACGCTTGGGCTATTATCCATATCAGCATCGCCCAAAAGTGCTAAGGGCGGCAACATAGAAGACCTATCTTGAATATAAATAAGCCCAAAAAATGCGGCAAGGCTACTGCCTAAAGGCTTTGGTTCTGCCTTAAGCACTCGGCACCACGGAGAAAAAGGTTCGGGCTCAAAGCAAAAGCCTTCAGCCAAAAGCAAATCTTCAACGGCGGCTACATGCTCATTAGCACAAACCAAACGAAAGGAACGGGTGGGTAATTGTTTATTTTTTATCATAATATATGTTTGCTTATGCCTAAATTGTATCCATTACCTCTACCAAGGTCAATGATGCTTATTTTGCTAAAATTTTAAAATATCAAACACGCCCACTCGCCATATATTATCTTGCAAACTCTAGCAAATAAGGGTATAGGTTTTGTGCTTTGGGCAAGATGCCCACTTTGTAAGGAGTTTTACATGAAATCTATATTACGTATCGTTTCCATTACCATTCTAGGTGTATTCTTGGCCATTCCTGCATTGGCTGCCAGCAAAACATTTATGGTAATGCCTTTTTCAGTTAACGGCCCCAAAGAATATACCTACCTAGGTAAAGCCATACCATCAACCCTTGCCAGCCGTTTAGCATGGCCAGGAAATGTTGAACTTTCCCCCAAAGCCGCCCCCACCAAGGCTCCAGCTAATGCTGCAGAAGTACAAAAAGCACAAAGCGCTGCAGGTGTGGACTATGCCGTATGGGGTAGCATAAACATTGTTAATAATACCGCCACCATTGACGTAAAAGTGCGTGAAAGCAATGGCAAAGAGTGGACAAGAAATGCTCAAAGCCCCGTGGGTGAGCTCATTGGTTCTGTGCAAGGCCTTGCTGACGGCCTTAGCCAGCAAGTATTTGGGCGCACCGTTAGCGGCAAAAAAGCTGTAAATCAGATGAATCCTGGCATTGTTGTTAATGAAACTGGATCGCAAGACGTATATCTAAACCCACAATTCCGCTATCAGGGTGCTGGTGCAGAAGATGGTTCACGCATGCGTAGTAGCCTTCTTCCCTATGATATAGTTGGCTTTACCACTGGTGACTTCAGCGGTGGCGGCAAAACTCAAATTGCTGTACTTGGCGACCACAAGCTCTATATTTATGATTGGAATGGCGGCAAGTTACAACAACTTGCTGAGTATACCATCTCCATGTCTAACCAAGCTTTTATTTTGCGTAAAATTTCACTTGTAAAGGGCAGACCACCTCAATTAGTTGTGACCACCTTTGGTGAATCAGACAACCAGCCCTCTTCATACATCTACACCTTTGAAGGTGGCAATTTACGCGAATTTTGCAAGCGTAGCGGCTACTTCTTAAACGTAGTACGCATGTCCCCCACCTATGAGCGCACCCTTGTTG
>CAYJNE010000254.1:0-2362 GCA_964371345.1 uncultured Desulfovibrionaceae bacterium
CTGTGGTCACAATGAGCAAAGTTTTTTCATCAATATCATACATATCACGCACCTTGCCACGAGCGAGCAAGGGAAAGGCCGTAATATCTGTTTGCATGACTACTTTCATATATATCTCCTTAATGCTTAATTATTTTTCTTAACCCTGCATTCCATGGAGCGGGCATGGGCTTCTAGGCCCTCCAAGCGGGCTAATCTGGCAATGGATGTGGCATGATTTTGCACAAAATTAGCAGATGCCGCCACAACGCTACTGCGCTTACAAAATGTCTGCACCGAAAGAGCGGATGAAAAACGAGCCGTGCCCATGGTTGGTAAAACATGATTTGGCCCTGCAAAATAATCACCCACAGCCTCTGGCGTATGCGAGCCCATAAAAATTGCACCAGCATGGCGCACATAGGGCAATAGCTCCCAAGGCTCACGCACGCATAATTCCAAATGCTCAGGGGCCACCCTGTTGGAAAGAGCCATACCCACACGCATATTGGGCACAACCACCACAGCACCCCATTTTTCAAGCGAAGACTTGGCAAGCTCCGCACGAGGTAAGGCCGCACATTGCACCTCAAGCTCACGCAACACAGCATCGGCCAAGGTTGGCGAATCAGTAATGCATATGGCAGAGGCCAGTGCATCATGCTCCGCTTGGGAGAGCATATCCGCCGCCACCCAAGACGGGTTTGCCGTGCTATCGGCGATGATTAAAATTTCACTGGGGCCAGCTATCATATCAATACCCACACGCCCCTGCACCATGCGCTTAGCCGTGGTCACGTAAATATTACCTGGCCCAACCAGCACATCCACAGGGTTTATGCTTGCCGTACCAAAGGCAAGACCAGCCACAGCCCAAGCACTGCCCATGCGATAAACTTCGTCAATATCTAATAAATGTGCAGCCGCCAAAATATATGGACTAATGCTACCGTCCTTTCGGGGCGGCGTTACCATGGCAAGACTTTGCACCCCTGCCACTTGCGCAGGAATGGCATTCATAAGTAAGCTTGAAATTAAAGGAGTTTCGCCCCCCTGCCCACCAGGAACATAAAGACCAGCCCTATCCACGGGGCTAATTTTTTGGCCCAAAATACTGCCGTCAGCCTGAGTTATAAACCAAGATTTTTCCACCTGAGCTTCGTGGAAAGTACGAATATTTGCCGCCGCTTCGTCAATGATTGCCATATCACTAACCCCCACAGAGGCCGCACCGTGGGCAATCTCCATAGGGTCAAGACGCAAAGGCTTATCTAAGTCAGGGCAATCAAACTTCTTGGTATATTCTAAAAGTGCATCATCTCCACGGCGCACCACATCATCCAAAATGTCACGCACAGAGGCATCAACATTAGAATCAGCATCGGCCCGACCTTTAATGATATTATATAATTGTGGCCAATCTTTTTCGGCATTGCATTGTAGCAAACGGCAAGACATTAAAAACTCCTAGGCTTAAATTTGCATGAGCATACTACAAGAGGACGCCATAAAAGTCGAGTGTTGAAAATGGCATACTAAATTTAAAATGTTTTCTGGGGGGAACTTTTGCTAACGCCAAAAAGTTCCCCCCAGACCCCCCTCAAAACGCGTTAATTATCCGTTACTATGCTTTTGGATTATACTTAATAAATCTTGATAATTTACACCATTACTGGCAATAACGGTACTCGGCTTTGCAAATTGCAGAGCTTCTCCATTAAAATCACTCAACTTTCCACCAGCTTCTGTAAGTATCAAATAAGCCGCCGCATAATCCCAAGGTTTTAATAATAGCTCAAAATAACCGTCAATCCTTGCCGCCGCAATATAACAAATAGCCAATGCTGACGAACATATACGCCGAATATCCAAACTAGCCTTAAATACATCAAGGGCAATGCCAAAATTATACTCAGCATTTAACTTATTGCCAGAGCTCGCCCCAAATTCTACAATGCTATCGGCCATACCTCTATCACTAACAGCAAGTAATTGCTTATTATTTAAATAAGCACCCTGCCCCTTAGTGGCAGAAAAAACATCCCCATTAAAGGGATTATAAACCACCCCAAAACGCACTTCTCCATTCACATAATGGGCCAAGGAAACAGCAGACATATTATAACCAAAAACCAAATTGGTCGTGCCATCAATGGGATCAAGTATCCAACAGTTATCTGTTAAAGAGCTATGCTCCTCTTCTTCAGAAAAAAACTGCACTTCGGGGTATAATTTATGAAGCTCGTACTTTAAAAAACTATTCACCTGCAAGTCAATATTGGTCACAAAATCATGCCTAGCCTTGTTATGTGTCTCAGCCACACCCGCCAAGATAATACCCTTGGTTTGCATAACAATTTCATATATTTTACTATAATCCATA
>CAYJNE010000255.1:0-2361 GCA_964371345.1 uncultured Desulfovibrionaceae bacterium
AGGATTATGTGAAACAAAAATAAGTGTGACACCGCCAGAAAGAAGTTTTTGCACGTGTTGCTGACATTTTTTTTGGAACATTATGTCGCCAGTTGATAGAACTTCATCCACAAGTAATATATCAGCTTTAGCATTTACAGCTATGCCAAAAGCTAGGCGTGCAAGCATTCCGCTTGAGTATTGCCAAACGGGTTTATCAAGCCATGAATCTAGTTCAGAAAACTCTTCTACAGCTGGTTCCACCTCTTTAATTTCTTCTGGCGTAAATCCCATAACTGTAGCCAAGAGTTGAACGTTTTCTCTGCCCGTCAGTTCGTTACTAATACCGGCACTTAGTTCAATCATGGAGAAAATTTTCCCACGAACTTCAATACTTCCTTTGTCAGGAGGGGTTACCCCTGCAAGCAATTTTAATAAAGTAGATTTGCCTGCACCATTACGTCCTAAAATTCCAAGAGATCCACCACGCCTAACTTGAAAGCTTATGTCTTTTAAAGCATAGTCGTTTTCATCTTCAACCCGCTTTTTCCAAGGCAAGAGAGGAGGAAGACCGTAGCGTTTCCAAATATTTTTTACATCTATTATAATATCTTCTGACATAATATAACCTATATGCTATCTGTTGCGTAACGCATAGTGCGGCGAAATAATGGATAACTTAAAAAAAAGCAAAGCGTAGTTGTAACAATTCCTATGCTTAAGTATTCAATTGAAGGAAATTCTCCTAAAAAGAGTGCATCTCTAAACATTGAAACATAAAGTGCCATGGGGTTAATATGGACTACCCATTGAAGTGATTCTGGTACAATGCTTGGAGGAAAGAAAATTGGAGTTATAAACATGCCGAGTTGCAGTACAATTGGTAAAAGCATAATAATGTCACGTCTATAAATACCAAGTGCACAAAGACCTATGCCTATACTTATAGAAAAAAGTAATACAAGGAAAATTATTGGTATTAGGCAAATCCATGATAATGTTGGAGATATATTATAAAAAAGGCACATGCAAATGAGTAATATAAGGTAAACGATCATAGTAAGTAACGGGTTTGCTACTGATGAAATAACAAAGGTGAATGGGTTTACAGGTATTTTGCGCAAAATTCCCATATTTGCGTTGATACTTGGATAAATTCCTCCAAGGGTTGTTGCAAAGAAAATCCATATTGAAATTCCTGAAAAAAGAAATGGAATTAGTGGAATTTTTTCATCAGTGGGGAGTTTGAACATCAACCGGAAGAAAATAAAAACAATTAAATACACAACAGGAGATAAAAATGCAAGCCAACGCCCAAGAATAGTACGTGAATACGCGGCTTTAAAGTCGCGTATTACAATTGCTTTAACTAGATTTATGTCAGAATTTTTTAAAAACATACAACTCTTACGGGAATAGTTAATTATTTTATGAAAGAAAACCTTAGGGTTATTAAAGAGTACCTTTGAAAAATTAAATAAAAATAATATATTGCATCTAATCAACTTCAAGGGTTAAGCCCACAGGGCAGTGGTCGGAGCCGTAAACGTGGTTCTCAATCCAGGCATCCACTATATTGGGGCGAAGTTCTTCAGAAACAAAAAAGTAATCAATACGCCAGCCTACGTTTTTTTGTCTTGCTTGGGCTTTGTATGACCACCAAGAATAATGGTCTTCAACGTTGCCATTGTGGGCGCGGAAGGTGTCTATGTAGCCTAGTTTACAAAATTTATCAAGCCAAGCTCTTTCTTCTGGTAAGTATCCAGTATTACATTCATTTTGTTTTGGGCGGGCGAGGTCAATGGCTTGATGTGCAATGTTAAAATCACCGCAAACAACTATGGGTTTGTCCTGACGTAATTTTTCTGCATGGGCTAAGAAAGCGTCAAAAAAGCCCATTTTGTAGGGGACTCGTTTAAATTTTCCAGTGGGTTTGCCAAGTTCATTGAGTTCTGGCGCACCTCCGTTGGGGAAATAGACATTAAAGTAATGAAACCACGGAAATTCCATATGCACAAGACGTCCTTCGCCTTGATATGCTTCGTCAGGTAATTCCACATTACAGGCAATGGGGGAAATACGGCTAAAGGCTGCCACTCCGGAATAACCTTTTTTCACTGTGGAGGTGGCAAATAAGCTTTGCCAGCCTTGGGGATTGACGAGTTCTGGTTTTAACTGCTCAGGTGCTGCCTTCGTTTCTTGCAAACCAATAATTTGGGCATCATTTTGTTCAAACCAGACCCAATCCGGTTTACCAGACACAGCACGAATGCCATTTACATTCCATGAGAGCATTTTTATTTGCATATATTCCTCGCTATTTTCCTTAATTTACACGGTAATGGCAACCGCGACTTTCAGTATTACGCAAGGCAGCTTGGG
>CAYJNE010000256.1:0-2343 GCA_964371345.1 uncultured Desulfovibrionaceae bacterium
GTAGTGGAGTTATCCTTCTTAGCACGCAAAACCAACTCCCGCACTTCACCTTGCTTATCTTCAGATAATTGCTGTAAAATCCTCTCCTGCTCCGCTTCATCAGCCACAAGCAAAGCCTCTCGTAACTTCTCCGCATGATGAAATTTTGCCGTATCCTCATTATGCCCCTGCTTCAAACTATCAAGGGCCACACGCAATTCATCCACCTCACATTCGCGCATAAGCTTGCCAATATATTGCATTTGGCGGCGGCGGCCTTCCTTATCGGTAATACGTGCCATAAGCTCCAAAGCTTCGAGTAAGTCTGGAATTAAGGGCAATCCCTTCGCCTTTGCTAGGGGCAGGGCCACTAATTCTTCACCTAGCTTTTGCAAGGCTGTGCTATCGCGCTTTTTTTGGGAGCGGCTTGGTCTTTCCACTTCATCAAGTGGGCCTTCGGATTTGTATTGATAACGCTTTTTTCTAGCCATATTACATTCCTAAAACTACGCCTATAAATACCCCCACAGCCACAAAGCCATTTAGGGTAAAAAAGGCCATATTCACGCGGCTTAAATCATCAGCCTTAACGCATTTATGCTCATAATAAAGTAAGCCACTCATGGCTAGCCACACCAAATACCAACCTACGCCAAGCCCTGCATTTAAGCCAGCTAAAAAGAAAAATACAGCCGTCACCGCATGGCAGAAGGCCGCAATGGTTAGGGCTTTATCAATGCCAAAATGCGCTGGCATGGAGCAAAGGCCATGCTCACGGTCAAAGTCCACATCTTGGCAAGAATATAAAATATCAAAGCCAGCCACCCAAAATGTAACACCGCATAAAAAAAGCATGGGGGTCATATGAAAACTTGGGTCAACGCTAATCCATCCCGCCACGGGTGCTAGGCCCAAAGTTGCACCCAAAAAAAAGTGGCATAGCCATGTAAAACGTTTGGTATAGCTATAAAAAGCGGCAAAGGCCAAAGTGGGAATGGCTAGCTTAAAACACAAATTATTGAGAGCCAAGCAACTAAGAACAAACACCGCTGCCATAAATAAGCAAAAGAATTTTGTTTCCTTAACACTAATTTCCCCTGTGACCAAGGGGCGGTTTGCGGTGCGAGGGTTTTTGCTATCAAAGCGCAAATCTACCATACGGTTAAAGGCCATGGCAAAGGAACGCACAGCCACCATGGCAATGGTTAGAACAATAAGTGCCGACCACGGCGGAAAGCCGCCACTAGCCAAAAATATTCCCACATAGGCAAAGGGCAAGGCAAACACCGAGTGCTCTATCTTAATCATGCGGCAAATGGCCGTAAATTTACTAAAAGTCATATGCAAACCTTTATTATTTGCGCCCGCAATCGGAAGTATCGCCTGCTAATTTAGCTAAAGCATGAGGCAGGGCGGCAAGTAATGCTTCCAAATTTTCCTCAACGGCCTTTTTGCTTCCGGGGAAGTTGATACACAAAGTTTCGCCAATAATTCCAGCCACTGCCCGTGAAATCACAGCATTGGGTGTTTTTAAAAGGCTTGTTTGCATCATAAGTTGTTCAAAACCTTGGAGGCGTTTATCAAGCACCGCAAGGGTTGCTTCCACCGCCACATCCCTTGGGCCAAGGCCAGTGCCACCAGTGGTGCAAATAAGGTCATAACCATGACCGTGGGCCAATTCTGTAAGTAATGTCTGCAAAGCTGGGCCTTCATCGGGTAGCAAAAAGCCTTGCTCGTGGCATAGGGGAATGGTTTCGCCAAGCATTTTGGCAATGGCTGGGCCGCTTGTATCTTCACGCTCACCAGCAAAGCCTTTATCTGAAAGTGTTACCCAAGCTAGGGCGTAGCCGTGGCGGTTTACTTCAAAGCTTAGGGTGTCTTCATCCAAGGGCACAAGTGATTTGAGCATGGGGCATATTTGAGCGTGAGGTTTGTTTTTTGTGGGAAGTAAAGCCCGCCCAACCACTCTAAATACCTCTTGGCCTTGCACAGCTAGCCTTGTGCCAACCTTTAAGAATGGTAAGGGAATTTCTGTGCTAATATGGCCCTGTACGCCAGCGAGCTCTGTGTGAGATAGGGGGAGAATATCTCCATTGGAGCAGGAAGTAGTTTTAATTTGCATTTTTACTCCGTTTTGTTGAATATTATTTGTATTATATACCAACGGGATTGGCAAGGGTGGAGATAAAAGCATTCTCATTACAAAAAGTATTTTTGACTAGAACATGGTACTTTAATTAAAATAAACTATACCTAATTGTGGTTGAGGATAAGTGTTGTTGCAACTTTGAACTCCATAATACGCCCCAAAAAGCATTTGCCAGTACTCATAAATATCAGTACATTTATGAAAATAAACACTCA
>CAYJNE010000257.1:0-2322 GCA_964371345.1 uncultured Desulfovibrionaceae bacterium
AATAATATTATTGTGGATAGGCTAAGGGGCATGGGTGTGGATATTGATTATGCTGAGGTGCTTGCCCTTGCTGGGGGTGACACCGTGGGACGACCGCATATTGCTGCAGTGCTTATGAATAAGGGCTATGTGAAGTCTATAAATGAGGCTTTTTCCACCTACCTTGGTTCCAAGGGTAAGGCTTATGAGCGCAAGCAAAATCTGTCCATTGAGGAAGCCATGCGGCTACTAAATACTTGTGGTGCGACTATATGTTTGGCTCATCCTGGCTTTATTTCTTGCACTAGAGAATGGATAACTGATTTAATTAAAAGGCTAAAAAAGTTGGGCCTTGCTGGTATAGAAGCCTATCATAGCGGACATACCCCAGAAGCTGAAAATTTATGCTTAGATTTAGCACGTATACATGGGCTTGATATTGTGGGAGGCTCTGACTATCACGGGGCCAGCAAGCCTGATATTCAATTGGGTTTTGGTAAGGGAAATTTGCGAATTTCCGTAGAACTATTAAATAAATTAAAGCAAAGCCGCCTTGAGAAAGGTTTGCCAGTATAATTATGACCACATCAATACATACCATACCCGAACTTCTTGCACCTGCTGGTACCTTGGAGCAGTTGGAAGCCGCCATTTTATATGGGGCTGATGCTGTTTACCTTGGGGGTACGGCCTCGCTTAGGGCTGCCCGTACCTTTAGTGGTGATACCTTAGTGCATGCTCGCAATATCACCCGTGCTGCTGGTGTTCAGCTTTATTTTTGTTGTAATGCCTTCCCTCGCCAGCGGGGGTGGGCCAAAGCCATGCAAAATCTTGAGGAAGGGGCTAAGGTAGGCGTTGATGCTTTTATCATAGCTGATGCTGGAGTGTTTAATTTAGCAAGAAAGCATTTTCCGCATATTCCCATACATGTTTCTACCCAAGCTAATACCTGCAATGAAGGCAGTACTAAATTTTGGCAAGAGCAAGGGGCTACAAGGGTTAATATGGCGAGGGAGCTAAGACTTACGGAAGTTCGAGGCATTAAAAGAGCTTGCCCTGATATGGAGATAGAATGCTTTGTGCATGGGGCGCAATGTCTTGCCATATCTGGACAATGCTTGCTCTCGGCTTGGCTTAATGAACGTCCTGCCAATGAGGGCGAATGTACCCAGCCTTGCCGCTTTCAATATCGCCCCATGCCTGAGCAAAGTCTTATGCTAGAGGAATCCATGCGCCCTGGGCACGAGCTTTGGCAAGTGACGCAGGGTGAGGAAGGATTTTCTGCCGTATGGTCACCAGAAGACCTTTGCTTACTTTACTTTGTGCCGTGGTTTGTGCGTGAAGGTATTACTTCCCTTAAAATTGAAGGGCGCATGCGTAGCGGTGGCTATGTGGCCCACGCTGTGGACGTGTACAGACAAGCCTTAAACCTTTGTGCGCAAGGCATTTCAAGACCAGAATGGCGCAGTGCCTATGCATCGTTTATTGATGAGCTTGCCCAATGTGCAGTGCGGGCTTTGGGGTCTGGTTTTTTTGTGCCCAAGCATCAAATTTTTGCCCCTGCCCCTGCTCGTAAGGCTAAATCTTCAGTTTTGGCTCGTTTGGAAAGTGAAGAATCAAGCGGAATATGGCGGATAAGCGTGCGAGGCCGGTGGGATAGTGCTTTGCCTGTACGCCTAATGCTACCAGGTGGAAAACGCTTAGAAATTAAGCCAAATGACTACAAAATAGAAAATCACAAGCAAGTGCTTACGGACGTGGTACACTCAGGAACAGAGGCAAGGTTTATTTGCGAAGTTCAGGGTTTGCGTTCGGGTATTTATGTCGAAAGTATAATTTCTTAAATATATTAAATAATTATAGCAAAAATATTCCTATTGCTTTTTATTGCACATTGGCATAATTCATAGTGTTCTTGTTGTTATATTTTTGATTAGGAGAATTTTGGTGGAACGTAGGGACCAACAGAAAAAAATTAAGCCTGTTAAGATTGCAAGTAAGTCGCCCCATGTGGCGTACTTTACTCCCATGCTGGAGAGCTTTGCCGCGCGCGATGACCTTAATGAAGTGGTTAAAAATCGTGTGGTCAAATCTTGCGACCTTTTGGATCAAGATGTTCCGCTATTCCCCAATGATTTTAAGAAAGAACATAATGTCCATGATGTGGTGGCCACGTACGAAGGCTATGACGCACAAGCTCTTGAAGACATCAAGCAAACCCAAAAGTTTGCCCTTGCGGGGCGTATTATGGCTTTGCGCTCCTTTGGTAAGGCTACCTTCTTCCACTTGATGGATCAAAGTGGGCGTATGCAATGCTATGCTGTTAAGGAAGACCTTGGCGAG
>CAYJNE010000258.1:0-261 GCA_964371345.1 uncultured Desulfovibrionaceae bacterium
TAGCTGTTTTCGCTATGCTCAAACGAGCTACTACAGGGCATGGGTAGCCCCACGCTACGCTTATGGTCTACCCATGCAGCACAGCTCGAGTGGTCAGGCCGCTGTATAATGTTTTGAATAATATTAAGTGTTTGCCTAGCCTAGACAATGCGGTAACGATACTATAATGATACTTAAATATTCTCCAAATATCCTGAAAGGATATTTGGCATTAAAGTTTTTTGGAAGGGGGTTTGGGGGAGAACCTTTTCTTCAGAAAAG
>CAYJNE010000258.1:271-2311 GCA_964371345.1 uncultured Desulfovibrionaceae bacterium
TGCCCGAAGGGTGCGAAGCATAGCCGTTAGGCGAGCTTGCGAGCCTTACGGATATAGAGAGCCTAGGCTGGGGATAACCTTTTCTTCAGAAAAGGTTTCCCCCAAGTCTTCAAAAAAGGAAAATTATGCTTGGTGTGCTTGTTAAGTCTACTGACCCGATTTTGAATCTTGCATTGGAAGATTATCTTTTTAATAGTTTAGGCCCAGATGATGAGGGTTATTTTTTGTTATGGCACAATGAGCCTTCTATAATTGTGGGGCGGCATCAGAATACTTTGCAGGAGATTAATCAAGATTTGGTTAGGCGTTATGATTTGCCAGTGGTTAGGCGGATGACTGGCGGTGGGGCGGTTTATCATGACCTTGGCAATGTTAATTTTTCATTTTTGCGGCCTTTGGGTGCGGATGAGAGTGGTAGAATAGATTTTGCGGTGTTTTTGCGTCCCATTTTGGAAACTTTGCAGGGCCTTGGGGTTAGGGCTGAGTTTAGTAGTCGTAATGATCTTATTTGTGAGGGGCGTAAGTTTTCTGGCAGTGCTCAATTAAGGCGTAGTGGGCAGGGTGTAAGAAGGGTTTTGCATCATGGTACGATGATGGTAAATCTTGACCTTGATATGCTTGGTGCGGTGTTAACTGGCGCACCAGATAAGTATTTATCTAAAGGAGTTGCATCCATTAGGAGTAGGGTGGTTAACTTGGCAGAATTTTTGACAGCTGGCGTGGGCATGGATGAATTGAAGGCGGCACTTATGCAAAATTGCGCTAGTGGGGTAGTGGAGCTTGGCGTAGATGTTTTAAATGGCGCACGGGCTTTAGCTCAACAAAAATACGCAACGCAAGATTGGAATTATGGGGCGTCACCGCCATTTACTGAGCAGAGGCGGGAGCGTTTTGGCTGGGGGCTTGTGGAGTGCCATATAGATGTTAAGGGTGGGTATGTTGAGGGTATAAAGATTTTTGGTGACTTTTTTGCAGAGGCGGATGTGGAGGAGCTTGAGGGCTTATTTAAAAATGTGCCTTATACTGCTTTGGGCATGGCGGATGCGGTGCAAAATGTGGACTTTGCGAAGTATTTTTCTGGCTGTGATGCACAGGTGATGCGAGATTTTTTCTGTAAATTTTAAATATTTTTCATTGTTTATTCAAGGTCTTAATAAAGACAGTCTTCATATTATTAGCTTTTGCTTGCCTTGTGTCCACGGGTAATAAATGCTATACTCCCGCCAAGTAATTTCTGTAATAATAATTTTTATTTTTTTAGGGAGATAAAGTGAGCACACTTCTTGAAACTCCACTTAGCCAGTGGCATCGTGCCAATGGTGCGAAAATGGCAGGCTTTGCAGGGTGGGATATGCCCATTCAATATGCAGGTATTTTAGCCGAGCATGAGCAAACTCGTAAATCGGCTTCCATTTTTGACATATGTCATATGGGCGAATTTACCTTAAAAGGCCCTGGTGCTGCTGAGGCTTTGGCTAAGGCTGTCACGCATAATTTGGATACTTTGAAGGTTGGCAAATGCCGTTATGGTTTTTTGCTTAACACTAAGGGTAATATTTTAGATGATCTCATTGTCTACCGCATGGGAGATGATGATTTTATGCTTGTAGTCAACGGTGCTTGCACCGCAAATGATTTTGCCACATTAAAAATTCGTATGCCTGAAGGTGTTGAACTTGTAGACGTTTCTGCTGATGTTGCAAAAATTGACTTACAAGGCCCACGCTCCTTGGAGGTGTTAGAGGCTGTTTTTGGTGAAAGTTTTGCTCATTTAGCTTACTTTTCCTTTGAAAATCACAAATATCTTGGCCATGATATATTGGTTAGCCGTACAGGTTATACGGGTGAGCTTGGCTATGAGTTATATTTGCCTTGGAAAAATGCTTTAGATTTGTGGAAAAATCTTTTGCAAGATGAGCGAGTAAAACCTGCGGGCCTTGGCGCACGCGATACTTTGCGCCTTGAGGCAGGTTTGCCACTTTATGGGCATGACCTTGATGACCAGCACAATCCTACAGAATCGGGCATGGGTAAAATGCT
>CAYJNE010000259.1:0-2261 GCA_964371345.1 uncultured Desulfovibrionaceae bacterium
TCCAAAGCCATTGAATATGATAAATTTGGCAGAAATTATATATATTATGGCGTACGTGAGTTTGCCATGGGTGCCATAATGAATGGCATGGCTCTGCATGGCGGGGTATTACCATATGCTGGTACATTTATGATGTTCTCTGATTATGCTAAGAATGCCATACGTTTATCTGCACTTATGGGTACGCATGTTATTTGGGTGCTAACGCATGATAGCATTGGCGTTGGTGAAGACGGCCCCACACATCAGCCTGTGGAGCAGGTGGCGAGCTTGCGCCTAATTCCCAATGTGAATGTATGGCGGCCTTGTGATACTGTTGAAACCATGGTTGCGTGGAAATGCGCCATTGAAGATAAAACCCGCCCGCATTGTCTATCCTTATCCCGTCAGGATTTGGAATTTATGGAGCGTGATGATACACAAGTGGCAAATATCGAAAAAGGCGGCTATATTTTACACGATTGTGACGGCGAGCCTGAGCTAATTATCATTGCCACAGGCTCAGAAGTGCCACTAGCCCTTGAAGCCACAAAGATTTTAATTGAGCAGGATCACAAAGTACGTTTGGTTTCAATGCCTTGTGTGGAAATTTTTGATGCGCAGGACGCTGAATACCGTGAAGGCGTTTTGCCAGCAAACATGCGTAATAGACTTGCCATTGAAGCAGGCAGTGCAGATTATTGGTATAAATATGTGGGCCTTGACGGGCGTGTTATAGGTATGAACAGCTTTGGAGCATCGGCTCCTGGCAATGTGCTTGCCGCTTATTTTGGCTTTAGTTTGGAAAATGTAATAAAAAACGCCAATGAAATGCTTGGTGTAGAATATTAAGGTAAATATATGGCTATTTTGCAGTTAAAAGATTTAGATATTAGTGGCAAAATTCTTGTCATTCGTGAAGACTTAAATGTCCCCATTAAAGACGGCGTTATCCGCAATGATAAGCGCATTCGTGCAGCTTTACCAACCATTAAGCTTGCCCTTGAGCGTGGGGCAGGGGTGATTTTGATTTCACACCTTGGCCGCCCAACGGAAGGCCAATTTGAGGAGCAATTCTCCCTAAAGCCAGTGGCAGTTCGCCTTGGTGAGCTATTGGGTACTCAAGTAGATTTTGCACCAGACTTAAGCAATGTTAGCGTTAAGACTGGCGGTTGCGTTTTGTGCGAAAATATCCGCTTCATGAAGGGTGAAAAGAAAAATGATGCCGCCCTTGCCGAGCAATTGGCAAGCTTAGGCGATATATATGTTATGGATGCCTTTGGTGCATCGCATAGAGCGCACGCATCCACTGAGGGAGCTGTGCGTAAGGCTAAGATTGCGTGTGCTGGGCCACTTATGGCGGCTGAACTTGCGGCTTTTGCCAAGGTACAGGATAATCCAAAACGCCCCTTGGTTGCCATTATTGGCGGCTCAAAAGTATCTTCAAAACTTGCACTACTTGAAAACCTTTTGACCAAGGTAGACAGGCTTATTGTGGGCGGCGGCATTGCCAATACCTTTCTTGCGGCGGCTGGATATGCTGTGGGTAAGTCCCTTTGCGAAGAGGACCTTATCCCCGATGCCAAGCGCATTTTGGAGCAAGCTAAGAGTGCTGGTAAAGTATTGCCCTTGCCTTCTGATGTGGTGGTGGCTAAGGCTTTAGCACCCAATCAAGAAGCAAGTACTGTGAGCATTGATAATGTGCCGCAAGATGCCATGATTTTAGATGTAGGGCCAAATACGGTTGAGGCTTATGCCAAGCTTTGCCAAGATGCCGCAACCATTGTTTGGAATGGGCCTGTGGGCGCATTTGAAACGGAGCCCTTTGGTGAAGGCACTAAAAAACTCGCTGAAGCTCTCGCCGATTGTGCAGCCTTTGTGGTTGTGGGTGGTGGTGATTCGGTTGCTGCTGTGGAACAATACGAACTTGCCGATAAAATGGATTATATTTCCACTGGCGGTGGGGCGTCACTAGAGTTGCTTGAGGGGAAGGTGCTCCCTTCTGTCGCCGCCCTTGGTGGATAATTCGCCCTAAAAGCACCATTTACTGTGTCAGATAAATATTTTAGTCAGGTCATGGGGGGAAGACCCCATTCCCCTCCTAAAATATTCATCTTCCTTGTAACTGGTACTTTTTGAACGAATTATCGAAAAAAATATTAGTGTAATAAAACCTAAAATATCCTGAAAGGATATTTTAGGCATTAAAGTTTTTTGGAACGGGGGGCTGGGGGAATAACCTTTTGTTCACAAAAGGTTTTCCCACAGTCACTTTGTCATTA
>CAYJNE010000260.1:0-2257 GCA_964371345.1 uncultured Desulfovibrionaceae bacterium
TATCAATATGTGGTCAAAGCTTTTGCTGCTGACGGGCGTATTTTAGAGGAAAGTAAGTATATTTTTGAGCAAGAATAATTATGCAACCAATATTTTTTTGGGGGCACAACGCATTTGATGCCATGTGCCTCTTTTTTTGTCGGGCTGGAGTTGCGGGCCTTGCACCATTTGCGCCAGGCACATGGGGTTCACTTTTTGCGGTAATATTTGCACCTATGTGGTTTTTCCCCATGCCCATTATGGGGCGGGTTTTGGTGCTTTTGGCTTTATTTTTGTTGGGTGCTGTGGCCGCAACTCATGCTGAAAAGTTGCTTGATTGTAAGGACGCTTCACAAATTGTCATTGATGAAGTGGTGGGGGTGTGGATAGTTTTTCTACCCTTTACCAAGATAAATCTTCCCATGCTGGTGGGAGGATTTTTACTTTTTAGATTGTTTGATATATTGAAGCCATGGCCCATATGCGCCGCCGAGCATTGTATGCGTGACGGCTACGGCATCATGATTGATGATGTTATAGCTGGCCTTATGGCTATGCTCTGCCTTGGTGCTTTATGCTGGCTTTTATAAAGTTATTTCATGCGATAGGTAATACGCCCACGGGTAAGATCGTAAGGAGATAGCTCAACCTTAACCTTGTCCCCTGGCAAAATACGAATGTAAAATTTACGCATCTTACCAGAAATATGGGCTAAAACTTCATGCCCATTTTCAAGCTCCACGCGAAACATGGCATTGGGTAATGCCTCTTGTACGGTTCCGTCAACTTCAATGGCTCCTTCTTTGGCCATATGCTCTCCTTAATACTTAGTTAAAAATAAACTCCCGCCAAATGCGGTTGTTCACTGTCACAAAAAAAAAATGTATTGTCAATAGTTAAGGGGCCAGTTAACCTTATTGACGACCTTATTGACGTGCTTATTTACGCTTTTTCTTGGTTTTTTGGGTTGGGGTGAGCGGTAATGGAGGCTTTTTGCGCAATAAGAGCCACGCACCTACAGCTATGAGTGGTAGGGATAAAATCTGCCCCATGGTCATCCAGCCAAAGGCTAAGTAGCCCAGATGCGAATCGGGCATTCGCACAAATTCAACTAAGAAGCGTGAAAGGCCATACCAAGTGGCAAATACGCCAGCAATGGCCCCAAGTTTACGGGGTTTGGCTGAATATATCCACACAATAATAAAGAGTAAAAGGCCCTCAAGTATGGCCTCATAAAGTTGTGATGGGTGTCGAGGTAAGGGGCCAGCGTGGGGGAAAACAACAGCCCAAGGCACAGAGCTTACATTGCCCCACAACTCACCATTGATGAAATTACCAATGCGCCCAAAAAATAACCCCGGGGCAACGAAAGGGGCCACAAAGTCCATTACTTCTAAAAAATGCCGCCCATTGCGCCGCCCATAATACCACATGGCCGCCAAAACGCCCAAAAGCCCACCATGAAAAGACATGCCTCCATTCCAAACCCTAAATATTTCTAAGGGGTCTTGCAAGAAATTGGCTAAGTCATAAAAGAATACATAGCCAAGACGCCCACCTATGATAACTCCAAGCATACCAATGGTTAGAAGGTCGTCAAAATTGGACGCCGTCCATGGTTTATATATGGGGTGGGGCTTTGTTTGCGAGAGGCGAACCCTATATCTACCAAGCCCCCAAGCCGTGGCAAAGGCTAGGAGATACATAAGCCCATACCAGCGTAGCTCTAAAAAACCAAGGCGCAAGGCCACGGGATCAATCATTGGAAATTGCATGTCTTAATCTGCTAAGTTTTTGTTGATATTGAAGTCTGGCGCACAAAAAGTGCCGCTTTTGCCGCCGCTTTTATAAACAAGGCGAATGTCACGTATAACAATGTCCTTTTGCACGGCCTTACACATATCATACACCGTTGCCGCCGCCATTTGCGCGCCCACAAGAGCTTCCATTTCCACACCAGTGGGGCCCGTGGTGCGGGCTTCGGCCTCAAGTTCAAGGCCATAATCTGTAATGTTAAAACGCACATCCACAAAGGCCAAACTCAGAGGGTGACAAAGGGGAATTAAATCCGCAGTGCGCTTGGCAGCCATGATGCCCGCAAGCTTTGCTGTGGTTAATACATCACCCTTGGGTAGGGCCGCCTTATGTAAAAGGGTCAGCGTTTCTGCGGATAATTCAATGCGCCCGCACACAATGGCAACACGTTGTGAATTATTCTTGTGGCTTACGTCAACCATGGTTACGGAGCCGTCTTTATCCATGTGTGAAAATTGTTTTT
>CAYJNE010000261.1:0-2248 GCA_964371345.1 uncultured Desulfovibrionaceae bacterium
ACATAGGCTATCATGCATTATCCTCCAATGGAAACCATGTTCTTTTTGGCAACGGCCGTGGCCTGCTTTGCCTTAAGCAAGGCCTCACCCACGGGCTTTGACTTTGTGGCTAAAAGCATAACCTGACGCAATAAATATTCTTTGCGCTCATTATTTATACGCTCACTACGCAAAATACCACGTAGTCCGTATTCATCATCAGCAAAAAGGCAAGTGCGCACAAATCCGTCCGATGTGACCCGCAAGCGATTGCACGACTGACAAAAATGATTGGACATGGCAGTTATAAAACCCACTCGCCCACGACCAGATGCAATGTTATACATACGAGCTGGTCCATTATAAACCTGACATTTTGCATCATTACTAGGTGGTGAGACCTCAGTAAGATCTGCAAATTGGGCAGATTTTTGTAAAAGCTCCTCGGCGGATATGAATTTCATATCGCTCCACGAGGTATCGCTACCCATGGGCATAAATTCAATAAAGCGCACATCTACTGGATTTTTTTTGGCAAAATCTATGAAGACTGGAAGCTCTTTATCTGTAATTCCACGCATGGCAACGGCATTAATTTTTATGCGTATGCCAGCATCAAGCAAGGCCTCAATACCCTGTATAACCTCATGTAGTATGTCTTTACGGGTTATATGGGCAAATGTTTCTTTGTCAAACGAATCCAAAGAAATATTTATACCACGCACCCCACAAGCTTGCAAAGCTTTAACATGAGGTAAAACTAGGGTGGCATTGGTTGTGATGCGCAAATCCACTTCTGGGAATTTTTGGCGCAACATCTCCACAAACGACATAAACCCCTTGCGAGCAAAGGGTTCACCACCAGTTAAACGAATTTTTTTTATGCCTATACCTACAGCCGCACCCACAACACAAAGCATCTCCTCATAGCGCAAAACATTTTCATGCGCGATGAAGGTATGCATGGCATCACTTTGGCAATACAAACATCGTAAATTACATCGGTCTGTCACCGATAGACGCAAATAACGAGCAGTGCGCCCAAGGTCATCAGTTAAGAGGCTTGCTTCTTTATTCACGCTCATATCCGGGCAGAACCACCGAAGCAGCCCCTGCTTGCCCTTGCCCCTTGGGACAGTTTTCTTGTAAATGGCAGATTTCGCAACCACCCTTAAATGGATAATGCGTAACCACTGCAAAGCGTCTGGAAAGTACTGGGCTGTCATCTTTATACGGAATGCCAGCTTCTTCAAGGGCCGCACGCAAGGTATCAGTTGGGCGTGGTGCGGGCGCACAGCCTGCATCTTCTACCTCTGGCATGATTTCATGCACAACACCCATACACATGCTTTGGGCGAGGGCGTTATCCAAATAGGCTTGCGAAGGTGACTCTGCCCATGCGGTGTCTATGGCTTCTTCTACATCTTCTGAAAGCCACACCACAAGGTATTTTATCTTGCCTGTGTCCACTTTACGCACATGAGTTTTCTTATTCCAATCCTCCCAAAGGGCTGCAAGTCTTTCTAAAACATTGCCTCCCATGCGAGTTTCTTGGCTAGTGCGCATTATAAGTTCCAAATCAAAATAAGGATTTACTTCAACTTTTTCTATAGTGTATTTGTTCATATTAAGCTCTCATTAAATTTTAAAATACTTTGTAGCGGCATTCTGCCCTCAGAGCGTCCTCACGTCAAGCTTGTAAAAATCATTTATTAGCAAAATAAAACTTTACTAACCATACATACTTTGGGTATGCGTCAGTTAGGCGTTTATGTATTTAAACAATAGACCCCAAAATGAGCACTTATGAAAACGTACGACACTATTTATCAAATAGAAAATCGCATCGACCCGCGCAGGAGAATGATTTATATAACCCCTCCATTTACTTCAATGCTTGAGGATATAAATCTTATGAGCGCAGAAATGGTCGTGGCAACCCAAAAGAGTCTGCTCAAGCAGGAAATGATGTATGCACGTGAGGCCTTAACCATGTTTTTAAGTGGCATTGGGCAAAGGCGAGTTCCTGAACTTGATAGCGGTGCCATTATTACCAACCATATATAAATCTTAAATACTGATTTTAGAGAAAAAGGAGCAACAATGAGTCAAGATAATAAATTTCCAACTCGCATCCGCTACGAATATGAGCATGACCCAGAGTTGCGTCTTAACTTTGCCCATGGGGTTTGGGGTGGCATCAACCCGCAGGGAGAAATTGAAATTAATTTCTATACTGAAAGTGACAAAATGCCCACATTTTCTGAGC
>CAYJNE010000262.1:0-2246 GCA_964371345.1 uncultured Desulfovibrionaceae bacterium
TTTTTATAGCGCGAAAGATCATAGCGTGATGATAATGAGGGGGAAACCTCTCCACCTGTAAAATTGGTAAGGGCTATGCGCATAATATCACCTTAATTTTTTAAAAGTTTGCTGATTTTAGGTAATGTTTTTTCAACACTTCGCCCGATGACATACCCACCAAGGCCAAGCTCCACAATATCCCAAAGTTTTAGATATTCTGCCTCGGAAAGCTCTGGTGCGGCAAATCCAAACCAACGGGCTACAATAAGTCCCACAAAGGTTAGCATGGTAATGGGCCGCCAGTTGGCAGCAAGCCAGTGCGAGCTTGCTGCTTCTGCTTTTATAATATTTGCAATGGCTAATTGAAATTGAC
Source organism: uncultured Desulfovibrionaceae bacterium (assembly GCA_964371345.1). Taxonomy (GTDB): domain Bacteria; phylum Desulfobacterota; class Desulfovibrionia; order Desulfovibrionales; family Desulfovibrionaceae; genus CAYJAD01. The sequence goes on from CAYJNE010000262.1 coordinate 356, forward strand.
TTTCATTTTTTGAAAGTTCGAGCATAAGTTCATGTTTGGCTTTTTGCGCTGCTTCAGAGTTAGGAAAAATGCGGTCAATAATTGGCCCCGCAACACTTGATATAGCAGTGGCAATGGTTGTAAACATATTTTGCCCCACATTTATGTTATGGATTGTGTTACGTAAGTAGCAAGGTTTATAGCTCTATTATCTTCTTTAGCTGCTGCAATTTCTGACTTAATCTCATTCTGATACACAAACATCATGTCAAGGAAGGGTAAAAATTCCTCACCAAACATGGTAGTCACTTCATCAAGCTTAGGGTCGCTACGCTTAACTTCCGTGGCTAGAATAAATAACTTCTCTATCTCTGGATTAGTTGTCATCCATTCATTGATGCTAACCCAAGTCACAGGGTTAGGCATGCTGGCTGTCAAAGCCTCTGCTATCTCCACAAAATCAAGCTTACTCATGGAAAGTTGCATGGCTTGTTCGTGTAGGGTTAATATTGGTTGTACTGGCATTGCATCAATACGGCTAGTAGCATTACCAAGGTCAGTAAGTTCACCATTGCCATTGTTGCACCAAATAGCCGCACTTGTGTATTCACGGCTAGACTGTGATATAATTTGCCCTGCTTCAAAACTCATAATTTTTCTCCTTAATAGCCTTTAGCTTCCCACGTTATTTGTGAAATTGTCGCAGGATTTCTAATACCTACTTGAGTAGTACTTTTTGAACGAGCGGACATAGCGTCAACGGATATGTGGTCTGTTGTGGTCGCTACCCATGCTTTGGTAAAAATGTAATTGGTATTTGAAAAGGCGACGAGAAGATTTAATATGGTTGTTGCTGTGTTAGTAATTCGACCTCCTTGTTCAATAAAACCACTATTCCATTTTCTCCACCAATTACCGTTAGCAGACGCTTTTTCAGCTTCGGTTTTTGGATAATAGTCGATGATGTAGTCTTCGCCCGTTTCTGGCTCTGGTAAAGCGGCTATAAATTGACTTACCGCTTGTTCACTTGGTACATTTCGGGAACTTGCTTGTGTTGGGTCGGGGGTGATTGTTTGGGTAATGTGTGAGCGTTGCTCTTCGCCCTCCTGTTGAACACGCTGTACTTGTTTGGTCCCTTCTGCTTCTACAAGTGCAATGGCTCCGCTTGCATCTTGGGCCGCATTTTCTGCTGATTGTTGTGCTTGTATTGCGCTGTTTGCGGCATTTTGGGCACTTACTATGCATTGCTCTTTGCTATCTTGCGCAAGTTCAGCATTGGTAAGGGCAATATTGGCAGACTCTACTGCATGTGCCGCGCCTTCACGTATCTCTGTAAGTAGCTCATCGGGGTTTTTGGTATCTGTGGGCAGAGTTTTTATGCTACGTTCAACGGCTTCAAAAAGTTGCTGACGTTCTGCCGTGGCTTTATCAAGGGCGTCTTCAATTACTTGAGGATCAAAACGAGTGCCCGTTATTAAGTCCACTTCTTGGGTAAAGGGCATATGGCGCAAAATGGTTAGCTTATAGCCTTCTGGCAGGGGGCTTTCCCCGTGTAAATATGTTACAGTGCCTCCATTATCAGTGAGTTCCACTGTCCATGATGTTGCTTGTTGCGTAAATCCTTGTGGGTTTGTGACTTCTACTGTTAACTGTGATGCATCCCAGACCTTAAAGGTAAATGGAAAGTTGGTAGTTACATTATTACCTTGGAAAATTGCTTTAGAAGTATTACTTGCGAGCATAGCTTTCTCCTCTTGAGGCTAACCACGTGTCTGGTGTCTCCCGTTCTCTGCCCTCTCTGGCATTGGCCTGTACTGCATTGGGTATGGTTGCACGGTATAGCTGCTCAAGCTCAACCACCTTGGCGGCATTGTTTTTTAATAAGGACACAGCCACCAAGGCTGCTAGTTTT
>CAYJNE010000263.1:0-2244 GCA_964371345.1 uncultured Desulfovibrionaceae bacterium
TTATCAAAGGGCACATTTTCATTGCGGGCATCGGCATAGCGTGAAAAATACCAAGACGACTCCACAAAGGTGTCCATAGTATCAGTCTCACGGCGGGCGGGCTTATTGCATTTGGGGCAAGTGCATTCATAAAATGAAGGTGTATCTGGCAGGGGTGAGCGTCCGTCCGCTTGGGTTTTCACATCCAAGGGCAAAATTACTGGCAAATTTTCCTCTTTTTCTGGCACAACGCCACACACATCACAATAAATAATGGGAATGGGCGCACCCCAATAACGCTGGCGTGAAATATTCCAATCACGCAAGCGATATTGCACAGTAAATGTTCCAAGATCCTTTTCTTCCAAGGCCTTGGCTACTGCTACCTTGCCGTCTTCATTTGGCAAATTATCAAACTGGGCAGAGTTAAACATAACACCAGCACCCGTCCAAGCTTCCTGCATGGTAGATACATCAAGGGTATCGCAATTTTCTGGCTGAATGACGGGCTGTATGGGCAAGTCATACTTTTTTGAAAATTCAAAATCTCTTTGGTCATGCGCTGGAACACCCATAACCGCACCCGTGCCATAGTCAGCCAGTACAAAATTACCAAGCCAAATGGGTATTTTTTTACCCGTAAATGGATGCAAGCAAAATGCACCTGTGGCAACGCCCTCTTTTTCTAAGTTATCAGACTGGCGGTCAATACGATCCATATTGCGGATGCGCTCGATAAAAGCTCTTACCTCTGCTTCCTTGGGGCTACCATTTATTAAATGTTCAACCAAGGGATGCTCAGGCGCAAGGGTCATAAATGTTACGCCAAACACCGTGTCTGGTCTTGTGGTAAATACGTGTATTTTATCGGTATCACTTGAAGGATTTTCTAAAGGAAACGCAATGTCCGCACCATGTGATTTACCAATCCAATTATGCTGCATGGCAAGCACGCGCTCAGGCCAGCCCTTTTGCAGTGTTTCAAGATCGGCGAGTAATTCTTCAACATAGTTTGTAATGCGTACAAACCATTGGGTTAAATCCTTTTGCTCAACTACACTGTCACAACGCCAGCAAATCCCCTCAATTACTTGCTCATTGGCAAGCACAGTATGGCAAGAAGGGCACCAATTTTGTGGTGCTTTTTTACGGTAAATAAGGTCTTTTTCAAGCATTTTCAAAAAGAAAAGCTGCTCAAAGCGGTAATATTCTGGTACGCATGTTGCCACCTCTCTATTCCAATCATAGGAATAACCAAGACGCTTTAACTGCGTGCGCATATTGTCAATATTGGAAAAAGTCCAAGCGGCAGGGTGAGTATTATTTTTTATGGCTGCATTTTCTGCAGGCAAGCCCAAGGCGTCCCAACCCATGGGGTGCAACACATTGAAGCCCTGCATACGGCGAAAACGTGCCACCACATCACCAATGGAGTAGTTACGCACATGGCCCATATGAATATTGCCCGAAGGATATGGCAACATTTCAAGCACATAGTACTTAGGCTTTGAGCTTTTGTGGTCGCAAACAAAGGTTTGGTTTTTATCCCAAAACGCTTGCCACTTTTCTTCAATATTACCTGGAGTATACCTTTCTTCGGCCATGAAATAATCCTTGATTTTTTACTTAATTTTGGTTTTCTGGGGGGAAACTTTAATGCCTAAAATATCCCCTTCAGGGATATTTTAGGTTTTTATCTCTTTATTTAAGTTCGACTTTTTATTTTACCACTTTCTAAAGCTTTCGCAGTGGCATCGAGTATACCATTTACAAAGGAGCGAGCACTTTGTTCGCCAAATTGTTTTGAAAGCTCTAAAGCTTCGTTAATGGCAACCTTGGTGGGAATATCACTACAATATAACATTTCAAAAAGGCCAATGCGCAAAACAGTAAGCTCAATGCGCCCCATACGATCCACCCGCCAATTATGCGAAAATTCTGCAATAACTTCGTCTAAATCCTTACTATTTGTCCAAACACCAGACACAAGTTCCCAAGCAAAGCCACTAGCACCTTCTGCATTCTTATCATTATCTGGCGATTGACAAAAAGCACGGCGCAAATCTTCAATACCCTGCACCTCATTAAAAGATATAGAATACAGTACTTGGAATGCTAAACTACGCTCACTACGCCGTGAATTTTTTTTCTGAGATTGTTGCTTCAAGTTAACTTCCTTTACTACATACTACGCTTAACAATGAACTATTTAAACCTACGCAGTCACCCGCTGTAGCGGGCCTTAGAGCGATTGAGGCGGGCAAG
>CAYJNE010000264.1:0-2238 GCA_964371345.1 uncultured Desulfovibrionaceae bacterium
CAAATTGAAGAAATTCTCAATGCCGAGCTTGGTAAGCCACAACTTGTGGAAATTAAGCCCGTACCTCGCATGAATAATATTCAAAGAATGCAAGCAATTATGAGAATTATCGATGAAGAAATTCGTCCAAAATTAGCCGCTGACGGTGGTGATATTGAGCTTGTTGACGTGGACGGAACAAAGGTTTTTGTTCGTCTTGGTGGGCGTTGTGCTAAATGCAAAAAAAGCCAGCTCACAATCAATAAATTAGTGCAACAAAACCTACGTGAATTTGTAGACCAAGAAATTACAGTTCAAGCTGTATCCTAAAGGTAAATTATGCGCACAGTATACTTAGACAACAACGCCACAACCCAAGTGGCTCCAGAAGTTTTGGAGGCCATGCTCCCCTACTTTAGCGAAAATTATGGCAATCCCTCAAGTATGCATACCTTTGGGGGTAAGGTGGGTGTTGCTGTGGCTGAGGCCAGAGCAAGAGTGGCAGAGTTAATTGGCGCACAACCTGAAGAAATACTTTTTACTTCTTGCGGGTCTGAAAGTGATAACACCGCCATTATGTCTGCCATAAACAGCCAACCTGACAAAAAGCATATTGTAACCACTCGTGTGGAGCACCCAGCAGTACTTAACCTAGCCCAATTTCTTGAGGGCAAAGGCTACGAAATAAGCTATATTCCTGTGGACTTTAAGGGCCGCATTGATATGGATGCCTATGCCGAAAGCCTTAGAAAAGACACGGCTATCGTATCCATAATGTATGCTAATAACGAAGTTGGAAATATATACCCCATTCAAGAAATGGCAGAAATGGCCAAGGCGCAAGGCATATTATTCCATACAGACGCCGTGCAAGCCGTAGGCAAAGTGCATATGAATATGGCTACCCTACCTGTGGATTTTTTGGCCCTATCTGGTCATAAATTACACGCCCCCAAGGGTGTTGGGGCCTTGTATATACGCAAAGGCACTCGCTTTCGCCCCCTACTGAGAGGCGGACATCAAGAGCGTGGGCGGCGTGCTGGCACAGAAAACGTGCCCTATATGATAGCCCTAGGCAAAGCCGCAGAGCTTGCTTATAATAATTTTGATACAGAAGTGACCTATGTTGCTGATTTACGTGATAAGCTAGAACAAGGACTTTTAGATAGCATTAGTGACTGTGTGGTTAATGGTGATGTGACCAATAGATTGCCCAATACTTCAAGCATTGCCTTTCAATATATTGAAGGTGAGGCCATTTTGCTTATGCTTGATCGTTTTGGTATTTGCGCAAGCTCAGGGTCTGCTTGTACTTCAGGAAGCCTTGAGCCTTCGCATGTTTTACGGGCCATGGGAGTACCATTTACTTATGCGCATGGTTCCATTCGTCTATCCCTTTCACGCTACACAACCCAAGAGGATGTGGACATTGTATTAAAAGAATTTCCACCCATTGTGGAAAAACTTCGTGCCCTTTCCCCCTTTGGGAAATAATTTTAATAAACTAATTAACAAAAAAGCCCCGTTATTTATAACGGGGCTTTTTTAATTAGCTTGCTGCTTCTTTTTTCTTTTTATTTGCTTTACGTGCTGCTTGAGCTTTTAGTACATTCTTTTTCATGCGGTTAAAGTGATTTTTAGACATAAGAGGCTGAGTTGAAGGATAACCACAAAGTTTTTTATAACCTTCAACTGTAATACCATTATGGGTAGCTAAGTGACGTGCAGTTAAAGTTTGACCTTCTTTACCACAGATACAACAAAAGATTTTATCATTACTAATGGCATCTTCAGGTTTTACTTTAAGGTTACGCTTTGTAAAACCACATTTTAGAGAAGCTTTACCTTCTTTTTTAACTTCATCAGAAGCTTTAACATCTTCTAAATTTTGTAAACCAGATGCACAACAGCAACCATGAATATTATCAAGGCCCTTTAAGTATGTTGAATATTGCTCCAAAACATATGCTGGAGATTGACCAGGATTTGTTTCCATAATCATGCGTAAAAGTTCTGTTCTATCAATCATTAATAAACTCCTTATTTAATGTTATGGCTGTATATATGTGATAATAGGGTTAGTCAAGAGCATATTAAAATTTTACACATTAACTTTATTTAAACTTAAAAAATATCATTGAAATCAGCTACGTTTTTCAAATATTTTGACATCAATTTTTGCAACACACCCTCTGAAGATTTTTTTGCTTTTTTGATAGTATAACTATTTGAAAATAAAATGTTTTTATAAAAAATTAA
>CAYJNE010000265.1:0-2220 GCA_964371345.1 uncultured Desulfovibrionaceae bacterium
ATTATTATCCCATTTTGGACTAATTCGCTCATTCGCACCTATGCCCTCATTGCCTTGCTCAAAGCCAATGGAATTATTAGCTCACTACTCATGTGGTGCGGCCTAATTTCAGAGCCGATTTCACTTATGTATAGTAATTTTGCTGTGTTTTCTGGCATTGTATATACATTTTTGCCCTTTATGATTTTGCCACTATACGCAAGCATTGAAAAGCTTGACCCACGCATGGGCGAAGCCGCCCGTGACCTTGGGGCTGGCCCCATTCGTACCTTTTGGCATATTACCCTACCCCTAACCCTACCCGGAATAATAGCGGGCAGTATGCTAGTATTTTTACCGTCCCTTGGGGCCTTTTACATACCAGAAATACTAGGCGGGGCCAAAAGCCTTCTACTTGGAAACTTCATCAAAAATCAATTCCTTGTGGCAAGAGATTGGCCATTGGGTGCCGCCGCCAGTACTTTTTTAAGCCTCATACTTATCCTCATGCTTGGTATTTACCGCCTAAGCACCAAACGCTTAGCCCAAAACCAACAAGTCATAAGTGAAGGGGGGCTATAATGCGTGACTTTACAAAAACATGCGCAAAGCTATGGCTCTGGCTTGTATATGGCCTATTATATCTGCCTATATTTATTGTAGTTGTATATTCATTTAATACCGCACGCTATTCCACAGAATGGCGAGGCTTCACCCTAAAATGGTACAAAATGCTTGTGGACAACTCAAGCCTTCTGGACGCGGCCTTTAACTCCATTAGCGTTGCCACAGTCGCCTCAACCCTTGCCACCATACTTGGCATAATGGCAGCCATGGCCCTGCACCGCTATAAATTTTTTGGTAAAAAGATATTGTACGGATCCATATACATTCTAACAGTTTCACCAGACATTGTTATGGGTATATCCTTGCTTATTTTCTTCATCGCCATAAATTTTGAGCTTGGATTTTCCACATTATTAATGGCCCATACCACCCTTTGCCTGCCCTTTGTTACCATAACCGTGCTTGCGCGCATGGCTGAATTTGACGAAAGCTTGGTAGAAGCCGCCCGTGACCTTGGGGCCACAGAGTGGCAAGCATTTTATCACGTAATTTTACCATTGATTATGCCAGCAGTTTTTGCTAGTTGGCTATTAGCGTTCACACTGGCCATGGATGATGTGCTCATTAGCTTCTTTGTAACTGGCCCGTCCTATGAAGTGCTGCCGCTAAAAATTTATTCCATGGTCAGACTTGGCATGAAACCAGATATCAATGCCCTTTCTGCCATTATGTTTTTACTGACAGTCATAGTGGTTTTCACCGCATGGTGGTTTATACAGGCATTCAAAAATGCCCACACTAACCCCCAAAAAGCAAAAAAATAGTCATCAGACTAAAAATACAATCTTTAACCTACGGAGAAACACGTAAAATGAAAAAATTTGTTTTACCAATTTGCCTTGCATTAATTCTATGCCTAGGAACCGCTAATATTGCTGCCGCTCTTAGCATTAATGTTTACAACTGGTCAGAATACATCCCCCAAGAGGTTCTTGATAAGTTTACTGAAGAAACAGGCGTAAAAGTTATATACACCACCTACGAATCCAACGAGGCCATGTATGCCAAGCTAAAACTCTTAAATGGCAAAGGCTATGACGTTGTGGTGCCTTCCACCTACTTTGTATCCCTCATGCAACAAAGTGGACTACTTGCCGTAATTGACAAGCAAAAGCTACCCAACATGAAAAATCTTGACGCCTTCGTACTCAACCAAGATTTTGACCCCAAAAATGATTATTCCATTCCATATATGTGGGGTGTGCAAGGTTTTATGGTTAATAAAAAGGCCGTTGACCCTGCAAAAATCACCTCTTGGAATGACCTTATGCGTGAAGAATTTAAGGGTAAATTATTACTATCCGATGACTTGCGTGACACATTTGGCGCAGCCCTAAAAGCCACTGGCTCGTCCGTTAATAGCACCGATGAAAAGCAAATTAAAGCCGCCTTCACTTGGCTTGAAAAGCTAAAGCCCTCCGTACGCATCTTTGACGTAACCGCCGCCAAGCAAGCTCTAATTAGCGAAGAAGTCATGGCTGGCATGATTTGGAACGGTGATGCCTTCATCGCCAAAGCTGAAAATCCAAACTTAACCTTCATCTACCCCAAGGACGGTGCACCGCTTTGGGTGGATAGCTTCGTTATTCCCGCAGGTGCAGAAAATAAAGACGG
>CAYJNE010000266.1:0-2196 GCA_964371345.1 uncultured Desulfovibrionaceae bacterium
ATGACCACAGCAAAAGTATACTTCATAGGTGCAGGCCCAGGCGACCCAGACCTCATCACCGTAAAAGGTAAACGCATCATCGAGAGTGCTGGCCTTGTACTATATGCTGGTTCACTCGTACCAAAAGACCTCGTATCTTGTGCAAAAGCCATAGCTAAGGTCGTGGATTCCGCCCCCCTAACCTTAGAAGAATGCCACGCCTTAATTTGCGAAACTGTGCAACAAGGCCAAGCTGTAGCCCGTGTTCACACTGGTGACCCTTCGCTATATGGCACCATACGTGAGCAAATCCACCTGCTTGAAGAAAAAAATATCCCCTATGAAATAATCCCTGGAGTTACCACAGCTTGTGCGGCAGCAGCAGCGGCGGGTATATCCTTTACCGTGCCAGAAATGACACAATCCCTTGTTTTAACCCGCATGGAAGGGCGCACCCCCATGCCTAATAAAGAGCAAATACGCACCTTTGCAAGCATTGGCTGCTCTATGGCTGTTTACCTATCTGCAACCAAGGCTAAGGAATTACAAGCAGAACTTTGTGCAGAATTACCACACAACACGCCCGTGCTTTGCGCCTATCGAGTGGGGTGGCCTGAGCAAAAACTCGTTTGGGCAACCGCCGCAAACCTTGCACAAGTGGTACAAGAGCATAATTTGGAACGCCAAACCATTTTTCTAATACTTCCAGCAGAACATACCACACCCACGGCCTCACGCTTATATGCCAAGGATTTTCAACATGGATGGCGCAAATAGTGCAAGCCTTGCTTATTATATCATTTAGTTATACAATTAAAAGGTGCTTTAACGCACCATATATTTTACTTGGGGGAGTTTATGTCAGAACGACTTGAAGGTGCAGGTGGAAAATTTTCTCCACTTGTTATGCCCTTACCACTTCTTGTCTCCATATTGGGAATAGCATTTTGTGCTTGGAGTGCCCTTGGTAACGTTATGACCCTTTGCGCCACCGCAGGTTGTGAGCTTAATCATGATTCAAGTTTGTGGGGCATATCCCTCTGGTGGTACGGAGCTTTTGCCTTTTGTATTCTGACCATACTTTCACTAAGCGGCAAACCTTGGCTTGGCACATTTGCCGCAGGTTTTTGCGTGTTCTTGGACTTATTCCTTGTGGCACTCATGCTTGTAACATCGCCTTGCACAAGTTGCCTAGTGGTAGGCCTCATCTTTGTACTGGCATATGTAGCCTTTAGGCATAGCGGCAAAGGGCTTGACCCCCTACCTCGTTCCAAATTGGTCACTCTTTGGGTTATATTACTTATTGCCAATGTGGGCGTTGTTATGCGTGATTTACCAGGCACTTGGACTATGGCTGGTGCAAAAGACCCCACGTTAAGCATTTACTTTTCACCCACCTGCCCAGAATGCATCACCGCCGTAGAATTATTTGCAAAAAATAAAAACGCAGCCTTTCATCCCGTGGCAAAGCTAGACGGCGACTTTGAGTACATATCTAATATGCTAATAGCCATGAAAAATGGTGATGATATTGTAACTGCTCTTGGCAAAGCCAAGACCCCACAAACAAATTCCTTGGGCTTTTTTGAAACCCTAAGCTTACGCTTTTGGCTTCTACGCAATAAGGCGGAAATTTTAATTTCTGGCTCCAATTACGTTCCATTTATTGAGTCCATTGGCTTACCTGCGGCCTTAAAAGAACCAAAACCCAAGAAAAAGCCAGCACCCAAGCCCTATGAAGAGCCCATGGAAACATTAGAAAGCATGGACCCCATAAACCTAAATGATGATGCAACCCTGCCCATTGACACTGGTGAGACCGAAGCTTGCGGCGGAGAAGAAGAAAAACCCTGCTCGTAAAATTAAAGAGGAATTTATGAATAAACTTACTATTATTTTTTTGTTAATGTTAGGCTTATTGGGCATTGCTGGGCAAGCACTAGCCAAAGCCCCTGCAACTAAGCAATATGCTTCTGACTTAGATTTCAAAACAGTACACGCAAAAGCTCTAGCTTTTATGAAGAGCAAAAACTTGACTGTATTTGCGGAATTTGATCACGCTAAGAATGCCAAAGATGTGCAGCTAGACTTACCCCCAACCACGGTTATTGTTTTCGGAAGCCCCGTTGTTGGCACAAAACTTATGCAACAATTCCCTGGTATTGGCATAGCCCTACCCTTAAAAATTCTTATTACCCAAGACAAAAGCGGTAAAAC
>CAYJNE010000267.1:0-2195 GCA_964371345.1 uncultured Desulfovibrionaceae bacterium
CGAATGCCACGAGTGCGTTGAGATTGGTGGCCTTCAAAGCTGTAGTTTACTTCTTCAATGCCCCATTCTTCGGCTAGAGAGCCAAAAAATGTTTCTGTGCCGGCAGCACCGCCGCTGTATAAAATGCATTGTTTTGGATCAAGCATGGTGATTCCTCACAAGAAATTTAAGATTTCTAACGAAAAAAGCCCCGGTTTCCCGGGGCATTAAGCGCACTTTAGACCGGATTAATATCTGGCTGGACGTGGGGCGCGTGGTTTAGCTTCATTGACGCGTAGTGTACGACCACCAAAAGAAGCATTATCAAGAGCTTCAACTGCTGCTCCTGCATCAGCGTCTTCCATTTCGACAAAACCGAAACCACGTGCACGGCCTGTGTCACGATCGCTGATGAGTTTTACGGAAAGCACTGTACCGTATTCGGCAAAAAGCTCCTGAACCTGATCTTCATTGGCGGACCAAGGAAGGTTACCTACATAAATGGACTTGGACATGAAAAACCTCTCAAAAAATTGCAGTAAACCCGCGAGAAAAAGCTGACAAAAACCTACTTGCCAATACGCGGCCCTCAACAGAAAGGAAACACCTTTTTATTAAAGATGTCAATAAGAAAGTGTAAAAAAATATATTGTTTGCTTATAAAAGAGTAAAGCCTTGAAGATAAGTTTATTGTTTTCAAGGCTTTACAATGTTACAAAAATGTAATTTTTTATTTAAGGAAACGCTGATTTAATCAGTGTTTTCTTAAATGGAGCGTTGACGCGTAGTCAATGCGACCAAAAATCAAGAATAGGGCGAGCTTTGCTTGCCCGTCAAGTGATTGATTTTTGTGTTTTATGCCAAAGCTTGGTCGTAAGACCAAGCGTAGTGCATTCTGCCAAGACAGTTTTACTGTCTTTCGGCGGCGCAAACACCACGAAGTGGAGTTTGTATCGTATTGATTAAGAAAACGCTGATTTATTCAGTGTTTCCTTAAATTACCAATCTAAAGTGATTTTAAATGCTTTTGTGAGGTCTTCCACCTTCTCTTTGCAGATTTGGCTTTGCCCGCTGTGTATGCTTAGGCTGTCATCATCAGTCACTGTACCAATGTGCGCACAAATTGTACCACGCATATATTTTTTAAATGTGGCGGCCTTATCAGCAGGAACGCTAACCAATAAGCGGCTTGCACTTTCGCTAAATAATAGCTCTGTTTTGGTAAGCTCACCCAAGGTTGGCACTGCATCAAGGTCAATGCTAGCCCCAAGGCGACCGCCTATGCACATTTCAGCTAAAGCCACACCAAGGCCACCGTCAGATAAATCATGGCAAGCAGAAACCACACGCTCATATATGGCGTGGTGTAGCTTTTGATAGCGAGCCTTTGCGGTAATAACGTCCACTGTGGGTACGGTGTTACAATTAAGCTTAAGCTCTGAGGCCACTTCTGAGCCAGCCATTTCGCGCCCCGTTGCGCCAAGAATAAAGATGTGGTCGCCAGCTTTCTTAAAGTCAGAAGTTTGGGTGCGCGTGACATTTTCAATAACCCCAAGTACGGTGAATAAAACCGTTGGCGGAATGGATATTTTTTCACCACCGCCAGTGTAATCATTCTTCATGGAGTCCTTGCCCGACACACAAGGAATACCATAGGCTAAGGAAAAATGGGCTAAAGCTTTGCAAGCACGCACTAGCTGAGCAAGTTTATAATGACCATCGGGTGTTTTTTCTGATTGAACGGGGTCGCACCAGCAGAAATTGTCTAAACTTGCCATAAAGTTGGGATTTGCACCAACAGCAACGGCATTGCGTATGGCTTCATCCATGGCGTTGGCCATCATCCAATAGGTGTCATAATCGCTAAACTTGGGGCAAATGCCGTGGGCAATTACTAATCCTGCATCGGATTCAAGCACTGGGCGGATAACGCCAGCATCTGAGGGGCCATCACGCATGACACCCACTAAAGGCTTAACAGCACTGCCGCCACGTACTTCGTGGTCATATTGGCGAATAATATATTCTTTTGAACAAATATTTAAGCGGCTTAGAAGTGATTTTAATAGGTCACCAGTTTCAGCAGAGCTAACTTCTACACGGCTATCCTCGTGTTTGGGGGCTTGCCATTTAGCCTCAAGTTGCATTTGCGGCACACCCTCATGCATAAAGCTCATTTCAAGGTGCGCAACAATTTTTTCACCGTAAGTAATATG
>CAYJNE010000268.1:0-2193 GCA_964371345.1 uncultured Desulfovibrionaceae bacterium
TTTAATCTTAAAATCAAAAAGCATTTTAGGAGGCTTTATGAAATTTTTTCGCACCCTTACCATGACAACCCTACTAGCTATGGCTCTTTGCGTGCCAGCCTTAGCCCAAGGGCAAATGTGTGGTAAAAAAATTAACAGCTTTGACTTTGTGGTGGACTACTCAGGCTCCATGATGATGCAAAATGCAGAGCTGAAAGAGTCAAAAATCAACATTGCCAAAAATGTACTTGCCCGCATTAATTCTGTAATTCCTGCACTTGACTACTATGGCGGTATGCACACCCTTGCCCCTGCCACAAGCCTATTAAATCAAGGCCTTTGGACTCGTGACAACATGAGTGCAAGCATTGCCAAGTTGCACGACAATATGCCCATTTATGGTCGCTTAACCCCTATGGGTACTGGCCTTAAGGGTTATGAGCCTTGGATTTCAAGCATGAATCGTAATGCAGCTCTTATTATTGCCACTGACGGCAACAATAACAGAGGCCTTAATTTAGTTGATGTTGTAAAAGAAATTTACGCCAACCAACGTGACCTTGTGGTACACATTATCTCCCTTGCCGACAATCAAGAAGGCAAAGACACCATTGCACAAATTGCTACCCTTAACCCTGATGCCATTGTGGTGGATGGCGTTAAGCTTGCCACTGACGATGCAGCCCTTGAGCAATTTGTTATTGATATTTGGTGCGATCAGGAAGAAGAAGTTATCGTCCTACGTGGCGTAAACTTTGCTTTTGATTCCCACGCACTTGATGCCAATGCTAAAAATATTCTTAATGAAGCTGCTAATATCATTAAGCAACACCCCAACAAGGGCGTTACAATTAACGGTTGGACAGACTTTATTGGCACCGATGAATACAACTTGGGCCTTTCTGAACGCCGTGCAAACTCCGTTAAAAATTACCTTTCTGAGCAAGGTATTCCGCCAAGTCGCTTAAATGCAAGCGGTCACGGTAAATCCGCCAAGTATGACAATAAGACAGAAGAAGGGCGTTACCTCAATAGACGCGTGGAATTTGTTTTTGAATAACATTAAAAAATAATACAAAACAGACCGTTACGCATTGGCGTAGCGGTCTGTTAATTTAGACTAATTAAAATGGGACAAATGAATACACATTTTATAAAACAAATACTTTGCGCACTCGTAATGGGCTCATGCTTTTTTTGTGCTTTGCCCGCACAAGCTAGGGAATCAGAAGCCGCCATTCGCGAAAAGCTCCAAACCTTAGGGCAAAGGCTGGTGCAAATAGCCGCAAAAAATGTTGTCCCCCACAAGACAAAAAAGGCCGTTAAGGTAGAGGGTAATACCCACGTTGCCTACTATGTAGAAATTGACACCACAAGCCTACGCACTGAACTACGCCCAGGCGAAACCAGTGGTTATTACGTGGGCCTTATCAAATATAAAGAAAATCACTACCAATGTCGTGCAAACTCAAAGCAAGCCGCCCTTAAAGCTGATTGTTACCGCACTCGTAGCCGCAACCTTACCGAAATTATTTCCTATGACGGCAAGTGGCGATACTAAGAACATATCTTAATTATAGCTTTCAACTATTCCCACCACCACGCCGCACGTTCACGCAAGGTATTTATATCTCCATTTTCTATGGTTTTTAAGAAATCCTGATACTTACGCATATATTCATAACTGTATGGATTGGCACCAAAAAGACCACCAAACATTTCAGAATCCTCGGTGAGCATCTTTTGTGCCGCATCTTGCCTACGCCTAAATGACGGGGTTAAAAATGGCAATAAATCCTCATCACCTGCAAGTGCCGCAAAATAAGCTAAGGATGTAATAAAATTTAAGTTTTGAATAGCAGCCATGGCCTTATCATGCTTTTTGGCTGTGCTTCTAAAAATACGGCATCCAAGGGCCGTGAACATATTTTCCACAAAAATAATATGCTTTTCTTCAGCATTGGAGGCAGGAACTATAACCACTGTAAGGTCACTACCCTTGGGCGGTTTAGCACCAAAAAGTGGGTGCGTGCCAACAGTTGGGCCTTGCCAATGTTTTTGCATTTGCTCAAGGGCTTGCACCTTCACTGAAGTAATATCTGCCAAAATACATTGGGGCGGCAAGTGCGGACAAACTAGCAATAGCACTTCCTCAAGCACTGCCGCAGGAACGCACAGCAAAGCTAAATCTGCGTTTGCACAAGTTTTGGCGAG
>CAYJNE010000269.1:0-2175 GCA_964371345.1 uncultured Desulfovibrionaceae bacterium
GTGGCCTTGCGGCTTGGTCTTGCGGCTGGCATATGCTTTAGGCGTGGCAATCATAAGCATAAAGTGGTTATTGGTAAGGACACACGTCTTTCTGGCTATATTTTTGAAAACGCACTTACCGCTGGTCTTTGTGCCGCAGGAATGCATGTTATTTTAACAGGGCCCTTGCCAACTCCTGCCATTTCTTTTTTAACTCGCAGTATGCGTGCCGACCTTGGTATTGTTATTTCCGCATCGCATAATCCTTATAAAGATAACGGCATAAAGTTTTTTGATGCCCAAGGTTTTAAGCTACCAGACGAAGTGGAAGATGAAATTGCCGCCATGACATTAAATACCGTGGATTGGCCGTATCCTAAGGCTGATGATGTGGGCCGTGCCACCAAAGTGCAAGATGCAGGTGGCAGATACATAGTATTTACAAAGAGTTGTTTCCCCCCGCATTTGACATTGGACGGTTTACGCATTGTTATAGATTGTGCCAATGGCGCAAGCTATAAGGTTGCACCGCTGGCCCTGCAAGAGCTTGGGGCAGATGTCATTAAGCTAAACACCGACCCCAACGGCACAAATATTAATGATAATTGTGGTTCGCTCTTTCCACAGCATTTGGCTGATAAAGTGCGTGAAGTTCGTGCCGATATAGGTATTGCCCTTGACGGAGATGCCGACCGCTTAATCGTGGTTGATGAAAAGGGCGTTATTTTGGATGGTGACCAAATTATGGCCCTATGTGCTTCTGCCATGATGGAGCGCAAGGAGTTACCCAAAAATACTCTTGTGGCAACGGTCATGAGTAATATGGCCTTGGAAGTTTTTATGCAGGAGCGTAAGGGTAAATTATTGCGGGCTGATGTTGGTGATCGCTACGTTATGGAGGCCATGCGTAAAACGGGTGCCATGCTTGGTGGTGAGCAGTCGGGGCATATTATTTTTAGGCAATATTGTACCACTGGTGATGGGCTACTTGCCGCTTTGCAAATTTTGCGCTATATGCGCGAGCAGGAGCGTCCACTTTCGGAACTTGCAGGGCTTTTAACACCGTTTCCGCAGGAGCTCATTAATGTACGGGTGAGCAAAAAAATGCCCTTTGATGATGTGCCAGCCATTGTAAAAGTTAAAAAAAGTGTGGAAAAAGATTTAGGAAAGCGTGGGCGTGTACTTTTGCGTTATTCTGGTACCGAGGCATTATGCCGAGTTATGGTTGAAGGTGAAAATCATACTAAGGTTCGTAAGCATGCCCAAGCATTGGCTGAAGCCGTGCAAAAAGCACTATGCTAATTTTTGTAAGAAGGTAATTTAATGAATACATTGCGTAAAGTTATTGTTCCCGTAGCTGGTTGGGGCACACGCTCCTTGCCTGCAAGTAAGAATATTCCAAAGGAAATGCTTCCCATCTACAATAAGCCCGTAATTCAATACGTGGTGGAAGAGGCCATTAAGTCTGGTATTAAAGATGTTATTTTTGTAACTAACAAAGATAAAAGCGTTATTGAAGACCATTTTGACTATAACTTGCAGTTAGAAGCCGTGCTTGAGCGCGCTGGCAAGCTTGATAAGCTTGAAATGGTGCGTGAAGTGGCAGAAATGGTTAACATTATGTCCGTGCGCCAGAAAAAACAATTGGGCCTTGGGCATGCTGTGCTTTGCGCTAAAGAATTGGTTGGCAATGAAAGTTTTGCCGTTATGGTGGGTGATGACCTTATGTTTGGTGGAGTTCCTGGCATACAACAACTCATTGATGTGGCAAAAGCAGAAAAAATGCCCGTCATTGGGGTTATGGAAGTTCCACAAGATAAAGTGCAACGCTACGGAATTATTGACGGTACTGAAATTTCCACTGGTGTTTATCGCATTAATGACATGGTTGAAAAGCCAGAGCAAGATAAAGCCCCATCACGCCTTGCCATTGTGGGGCGTTATGTATTAACACCTGATATTTTTGAATATATAGAAGGACTTACTCCAGGGCATGGCGGTGAATTGCAGTTAACAGATGCATTACAAGCCCTAGCTAAGGATAAAGGTATGCTTGCTGTGAAGATGTCTGGGCGCAGATTTGATGCAGGTGATTGGGCGGAGTATTTGACTGCTAACGTGTATTTTGCCATTCAGGATGAAGATTTGCGTTATGATTTGCTTGGTTTGTTGAAGAATATTTTGCAGTTTAAGTAA
>CAYJNE010000270.1:0-2172 GCA_964371345.1 uncultured Desulfovibrionaceae bacterium
CATGCCTTACCAAAAAGTGGACAGTCCATAGGGGCAAGCTTACCCTTTAGCACATCACCACAGCGGCAACCGCTAATACCCTTAACCTCAGGCATATTAAGCCCAAGGCGCTTTACTGCGTCCATGTCTTCAAAAGCTTCACCAATAACAAGCCCACTGTCAGGTATGGCCCCAATACCACGCCAAAGTGCCGTGCCTGGCACAAATACTTGCTCCAAAACTGCCCGTGCCCTTGGGTTTCCGTCACTATCCACGGCACGAATATAGGCATTTTGCACATCACTTTTGCTATCTTTAATTTGCTCAGCCATCATACATAGGGCAAGCAAAATATCAGCGGCGTCAAAGCCAGCCACAATGCCAGGGGTTTTGTAATCCTCTAAGAATTTGTACGGAGTAAGGCCAAGAATGGTGGACACATGCCCAGGCAAAAGGAAGGCATCCACAGCACATTCAGCATCATCCAAAAGCACTTTTAGTGCAGGCGGCACCAATTTATGGCAAGAAAATATCAATAAATTACTCACACCTTGCTGCTTGGCCATAAGCATAGTACCAGCCACCGTGGGGGCGGTAGTTTCAAAGCCAACACCCAAAAACACTACGGTATCATTAGGATTATTTTTGGCCAAAGCTATGGCATCAAGTGGTGAATACACAACTTCAACCCTAGCACCTTGAGCCATGGCGTGCTTTAGGCTAGTGCCGTTTGGCCCAGGAATGCGCAAAAGGTCACCAAAGGTAGCAACAATTAAACCGTCCCGCCCTGCTAAATCCATAAAGGTAGCAACTTCAGCATCATGGGTAACACACACAGGACAGCCAGGGCCTGAAAGATGTGTAATATTGTCTGGTAAAAGGTCACGTAAACCACTATGAAATATGGCTACGGTATGCGTGCCGCATACTTCCATAAAGCGCAGTTCTTTACCGTCCAGTATTTGCTTTAATTTTTCTAAAAGTGGTCGACAAGTCTCAGGATTTTTGAAATCACGTGTATAATCCATAATCTACCTTTTTATTAGATATTTTATTTGAAATGCATCTCGTAAATTTATGTCATCTTTCAACTATTGTCTAGTGAGGATGAGAATGACAAAAGCAAAAATTTACAAAATAAAAGTATTTTGCTACGCTTTCCTACGAAGATATTAATTACAAAGCGATAAAAACCACGAGGGAACTATGATTTTTCTTTTTGTTCACCATAATTTTCCTGCACAATTTCATAAAATGTCAGAACTATTAGCAAGCGACCCCAATAATGAAGTATATTTTTTATCATTATTTAAACGCCGCAAAGACCTACAAGCCAAAGGCGTTAAGTGGCTACAAATCGCCAACAAAAAAAAAGATTTATCAAACATAACCCTGTACGAACAATCCCTTATTTTTGCTGAAAGCCAATCCATGCTCCAAAAAAAAGGGCTTAGGCCAGACGTAATTCACGGGCATGCCAATTTTGGCACTATTAATTATAGTAAAGAAATTTTTCCAAACGCCAGACAAACAGGCTTTTTTGAGTGGCTTTACTCAACAAAAACTGAAAAATCAATTCACTACCAAAAACCACCCACATCCTTAAGCATCCAACAAAGACAGTGTAATATACTAAGCGTTGGCGCGCTTGATATGGTAGATGTTGCCATTTCTGCCACCGAGTGGCAAAAATCACAGCTACCTAGCGAATACTCACAAAAAATACAATGCATACATAATGGCATAGATACTGACTTTTTCAAACCAGATACACCAAAAGCCCTACCGCCAAATATTGCCGCATTACAAGGCAAAGAAATTGTCACCTATACGGCCCGCTCGCTAGAGCCACATCGTGGCTTTCCAAGTTTTTATCGTAGTATTCCATACATTTTGGAAGAGCGGCCCAATGCACATATTATAATTGTTGGCGCAGATGAGGTAACCTACTCAGCCCCCCCTGAAAATGGCAAAACCTATTTACAATTATTACAAGAAGAAGTGCCAGTGGATACATCACGCGTGCATCACCTGCCCTTAGTTGGCTATGATATTTACAAATCCATTTTGCAAATGTCTTCTGTTCACGTATACTTAACTGTGCCCTTCACCCTGTCTTGGTCACTCTTGGAATCCATGAGCTGCGGTTGCACTATGGTTGTGTCAAACACAAGCCCCATTCAGGAAGTTATT
>CAYJNE010000271.1:0-2143 GCA_964371345.1 uncultured Desulfovibrionaceae bacterium
AAAATAGGGTTAAAATACTTGTGCTTGCACCGTTGGTAACGGTTTTTATTGGTGGTATTGTTTCCCTAATCATTCATTTAATTACAAAAGGATAATCCATATGCCATATACACTTGGAAACAGAAGCAAGCGTAATTTAGAAAATGTGCATCCGAAGTTAGTAGAGGTGGTAGAACTCGCCATAAAAAAAACTGGGCAAGATTTTACCGTGGTTGAGGGTTTGCGAACAATTGAAAAACAAAAAGAATACCTTGCTAAAGGCACAAGCAAAACCATGAACAGCAAACACTTAGCACAAAAAGACGGTTATAGCCATGCGGTGGATTTATACCCTTATTATGATGGTAGCGTACAAGTTCATGCGCCGTGGGTAAAATGGGTCAATATATCCGATGCCATGAAGGCTGCGGCCCTTGAGCTTGGTGTGCAAATAACTTGGGGCGGCGATTGGAAGTCTTTTGTAGATGGTCCACACTATCAGCTTGAGGTGTAATATGAATAGAACCAAGGACCTTGTCCAAGATTTATTAGATTTTGTGCCAGTGGTTGGACCGCTCTTAAACAAGGGCATTGATTTATTAACCGAAGATGAAAAGCAAAAAGTACAAGAATTTAATGCTAAGCTTACCGCTTTACAGGCTCAAAACCTTGCCCAAGCGCAAATAAACGCCAACGAAGCCTTGCATAAAAGCGTTTATGTGGCAGGCTGGCGACCATTTATAGGCTGGGTTTGTGGTGCATCCTTGGTTTTTAGTGAGATTATTGTGCCATATATTTTCCCATTTTTTATTGAATATGTACCAACCTTGGCAAGTGTTAACCCTGTAAATGAAAACTTTTGGGAACTCATAGTGGGCATGCTTGGCATTGCTGGACTACGCTCATATGAAAAGAAAATAGGCAAAGCATAAAGGGGGTTATATGCGCATAGCTCTTACCAACTTCACAGGTGGCGAAATTGCACCGACCTTATCGGCTCGTTATGATCTTTCGCGTTATAAAAATTCTGTGCAATGCATGCAAAATTTCTTACCCAATGTGCATGGCATAGCAGAACGCAGACCAGGCACAAAATTTCTTGCAGACCTTGGCACTGGTGTTGAAAACGATGCCCTGCTCATCCCCTTTTCCTTCAATGTGGAAAAAGAGCAAAATTATATTTTAATCTTAAGCCATAAACTTTTACGCATAGCAAATCATGATGGCTTAATTGAAAATATTTCAATTACAACTCCGTGGGAAGAAAGGCATTTAAGCACCATTTCCTTTGCTCAAGTTGGGGATATTGTCTATATGGCGCATAAGGATTATCCCTTACAAAAAATTACTCGTTCCGGTTTTGCACCAGATTATATTTGGGAAATTAAAGAGGTTGCGCTAAATACATCCATACCAGCACCAGCAAAACCCACTGTGAGCTTTAGCAGTGGTAGTGGCTACATTTTACGTTATAAGGTGGTAGCAGTTGACGCCAATGGCAAGCAGTCCCTTGCCTCTGAGGCGGGCGAGGTAAACGGCAAACATCCTTCCGATTGGGTTGTAGGTAATTATGCAAGGGTAAGCTGGACCGCTGTGGAAGGGGCAATAGAATATAATATTTATCGTGAAGAGGCAGGTTACTTTGGCTTCATAGGCATTAGTGAAGGGCTAAGCTTTACAGATAATAATTATGAGGCCGACATTGCAGATACGCCAAAGGAAGATTGGAACCCATTTGAAGATGGTAACAATCCAGGTGTTGTTTCCTTTCATCAACAGCGCATGGTGCTTGCTGCAACGCCCAAAAGCCCCCAAGCTTTTTATATGTCAAGAGTATCGGATTTTGAAAATTTTCGTAAATCTCGCCCGTTACAAGATGATGACCCAGTGGAATATTTAATTGCATCAGGCAATATTGATGCAATCACTTGGGCAGCAAGTTTTGGCGATTTACTCCTTGGCACAAGCAGTAGTGAATATAAGGCAAGTGGGGATGGTGGAGTCATTACTGCCAGCAATGCAAATATCACAGCCCAAAGCTATTGGGGTAGTTCCAATTTATTTCCTATCATTATAGGCAATTCCATCATGCACGTACAAAGGCATGGGGCAAGGGTGCGTGATTTATTCTATAGCCTTGAAAAAGACGGCTATGCAGGCAATG
>CAYJNE010000272.1:0-2140 GCA_964371345.1 uncultured Desulfovibrionaceae bacterium
ATAGATATAATTAGGAAAATACTATTTTACACAGGAGTTATGTTTAAAATATCTAACGCTTCAATCTCTTCACCTGCAACACGGGCGGCTTCGGCTAATACTCGGCCCTCGGAGGCCTTCCATTGCTCTAAGATATGCGTTTTGAAATCCTTACCAAAGGCGTTTACTTGCTCAATGCAAAGTTTTTCAAGGCGAGCTTCACGAAATAATCTCCTACGTAATATGGGCGGAATGGGCACATAGAGCACCTTTTCAACCACCCATGAATCTAGCTTAAAAACCTTCATAAGCACAAGGCCGCTAATGCCAATGGTCATGGCAGTTATGGGCGCACCCGATGCCGCCAAAGCCGCAAGGCCTGGGCCAGCAATCATGGTGGCAAGCTCTGCGGCACTGCGATCTTGAGAAAGGGTTGACTTACCAAGCTCCTCAGCCATGCGATTAATAAAGGCATCCATTTCCAGTGCCAGCCAAGTTTGCTCTAAGCGTTCAGGAACAATGGGAATACCTTTTTCGCGAAACCAATTTTTAAGTTCAGTACGGCAAGCATCAACTATTTTACGGCCCATGCGGTTCATGGCATCATCAAGCAAATGGCGAATGCGCTTTTCTTCCTTAAGCATGGATAGGGCAATGCCCTCCATAAGCTTAACCACAGCTCCGCCCTCATTGCGATAACGCCTAAACTCTGGCAATAAAATCACATGGCGTAAAAAATCACCGATTTCACTTAAAAGTTCTTCTGATCCTTGCTCAAGAGTTTTGTGAATGGCTTTACGGCGGATACGCTCCTCCATAAAGCTTGGTAATTCTTCTTGCAAGGCTGCACGCCCTTCACGCAAATGCTCGGCAAGCATTGTATATTGGGCAAGGCCCTTGGCAATGTCTGCATAGGGCTCATCACCAAGGAGTAGCTTTGTGCGTGCCCCCAAGGTTTGCAACACAATATCTTGCACAAAGGGCCAAGCACTACTGCCACCAGTTAGCAAAACCAATGGCATATCTGCCAAGGGAGAATTATTTTCTTGCCTTGTGGCATTTAGGGTTTCACGCAAAATATCTTCAAACCACGACACAAGGTCCACACGCTTACCTTCAAGTAGACCAATGCCACGGTTAGATAAGCCCGTACGTTGCCCGTGCTCCATAAGCGTGCTTAAAAATTCAGGCGAAGCTACATAACTTCCAGCTCTATCTAAAAATTTTTCCCAAGTAAAATCTTCAATATAAGCCGCACACTCCTGTACGGAGCCGCCGTCAAAATAGCTCCACCTAACCCGCACAGTAACACTTTTTGCCCTATCCTCATTCATGGCGGCGGAAAACTCTTCTTTAGCCCTGCGGCAAGCCACCCAATGCACATAATAGTCATTATTTTCTTTGACTAAACGGCCTTCAAGTTCGGGATTATATTCAAGCAATATCTGATAAAATAAATCATCAAAAAGCCGCCCACCATAGAGCATATCCCCATGCCTACCCACCACATCAGCTCTTCGCAAATAAGCAAGGTCGCAAGTGCCGCCACCAAAATCAACCGTCAAAACCCCACGGGCAGCAAGCGATGGCGGCAAAACACCCTTGGCAATATAGTGCAAAACAGCACCCACTGGCTCACGCAAAAATTGCGCACTATCCCAGCCTGTTTCTTTAAGGCAGGCCCTCAAAGTCTGCTGATAGTGATTTTCCGCCTGTGACGGGATGCCAACCAGTATGCGTTCATACGGATTTACCCTTGAGCGCAAAAGACGCAAAAAATCAATCATCCGCATTTTTGCATCATCTCTAACGGCAATATCTGGTTTAAATTGGCTATATAAGCTATAATTTTTCTTTTCATCGGCCTTGGCCTCGCCAAATTCATATTCAGCGGCAGCACCAATTAAAAAGGGCTCACTATTTTTATAAAGGATTAACGTTGGCACAGTGCCCCCAAGGGCGGCATTATGCCAGCCTTCGGGCCTAACAATACTCACTTGCCCTTGCTCACTGTTGGCAATGCAAGTGTTACTTGTGCCTAAGTCCATTGCAGTTATACGCATGATTTTACCTTATTTTTCTAACAGTGCCTTTTTTAACCACTAACCCATTTTCCAAAATAGGCGGCTCATCCACATAACAAGCATCACCCACATCAATA
>CAYJNE010000273.1:0-2130 GCA_964371345.1 uncultured Desulfovibrionaceae bacterium
TCTGAAAAACTTGGGGTAAGCGTTGAGCAAATAAATGAGATGGATCAACGCCTTGCGGCTTCAGATATGTCCCTTGATATGCAGGTAAATGACGAGTCTGGCGGGGCCACCCGTATGGATTTTTTGCCAGCCCTTGGCCCTGGAGTTGAAGACAGCATCGCCAGTGAAGAAATTGCAACCCTTGTGCAAGACCATTTAAAAACAATTTTACCAAAACTTAATGAAAAAGAAACATATATCTTAAAAAATAGGCTACTCACGGACGAACCAGCCACCTTGCGTGAGATTGGAGAAAGGTATAATGTAACAAGAGAGCGGGTTAGACAGTTGGAGGCACGCTTACTTGAAAAACTACGCAAGCACCTAAGCGACGACATTAAAGATTTTTCTGAAGAATGGATTAATAAATAATATGAAATATTTACACATGCGTAACCTTTGCATTCTGCTCATGGCTTTTACGTCATGCCTACTCCTAGGCTGTGGTGGCTGTGCCTCGCATGACACCCCCACTGCTGAAAAAAAGGTTAATGTTAAAAAAGAAGAAAAAGACATTAAGTGGAATTTAAGTGCCAACGCCACGGCATCCTATGTATACCTACTTTATGACCAAGCCCTACGCCAAAATGATAAAGAAGTTCTCGTCTATGCGCTGGGTGAGCTTGCTAATTTTGACCCACCAGCCTCCGCCTACATTGATGCAGGCATATTGTTTATGAATGACGACCCCGCCCCCATTTTGCCGATTTTACAAGTGGGTTTACAAAAGTTTCCTGACAATGTGTCCTTAAATCTTCTCAATGCCGAACTTTTACAAAAAGCTGGAAAAAGCGCGGAAGCCATTGCCCGCATTCGTGACTTTAGCAAAAGGCATCCGCAAAATATTGATGCTAAGCTAGAACTTGCCTTGCTGCTTGTTAACTCTAAACAGCATAACGAGGCCGAAGCCATACTCAATAGTATTACTGGTGCTGAACGCACGGCTCTTGTGGAATATTATCACGCCAGAGCACTCATTGGCATGAACAGAGCCAAAGAAGCCCTGCCATATTTAGAAAAAGCCCTCTTAGAAATGCCAAACTTTATTGAAGCTTTGGTAGATATTGCTGGCATTTATGAAAAGGAAAAGAACTTCCAAAAGGCGCGTGATATTTACGAAAATATATTGGATCAACAAGGCTATAATGCTGAAATTCTTTTGCGCCTTGTAAATGTGTCCTTACTACTTAAAGAGCCAGAACGAGCCTTGGCATACTACGAAGAAGGCCCCATGACTCCAGCCCTTACCTCCACCATTGGCAGTATGTTGGTGGAAGCAAAATATTATGATCTTGCTGAGCCACTTTTACAAAAGCTTGCAGATTTGCCAGATGCCCCGCAAGAATTATACTTTTACCTAGCTGCCATCGCCTATGAGCGAGATCAAAATGTTCAAAAAACATATGACTTATTAAGCAAAATTAAAGAAACGCACCGTAATTACGCTCGGGCTTTGCTCTTGCGCTTACAACTATTATTGGACATGGAAAAATTTGAAGATGCCCTCACCCTTGTGCAAGCGGGTAAGGAATCTCACCCAGATCGAAAAGAATTTCAAATTGCAGAGGTGCGCATTTTAGCAACACTTGAGCGCATGGATGAGTCTGTAGAAATGTCCAAAAAACTTCTAACCACATGGCCAGATGATGCAGAAGTTGCTTTTTTGCATGCCTCACTGCTTGATGAAATGGGCGATAAAAAGGGTGCCTTTGTGGTTATGGAAGATATTGCCTCCAAAAACCCAAATCATTACCAAGCATTAAACTACATTGGTTATACATTGGCAGATGAAAATCGTGACCTGACAAGGGCCCTAACCCTTTTGCGTAAGGCTGTTGCCCTCTCCCCGCATAGCGATTATATTTTGGACTCCTTGGCATGGGCTTTATATAGGACAGAACAATTTCAAGAAGCTTGGACAATAATTACAAAAGTAGTTAAAATACATAAAGGAAATGACCCCGTGGTGTGGGAACATTATGGCGATATAGCCAAGGCCCTTGGTAAAAAAAGTGAGGCTCGCAAGGGTTATAAAAAGGCTCTTGAGCTTGAGCCGAGTAATGCGGAGAGTATACGGGCCCGCCTCTCTGG
>CAYJNE010000274.1:0-2124 GCA_964371345.1 uncultured Desulfovibrionaceae bacterium
AACCTTTTGTTCACAAAAGGTTTTCCCCCAGTACTCAAAAAACTGGGTATGGAGTTATATCATGTATAAGAGCTTGTATATCACTGCCACTGAATCACGTTCTGGAAAGTCTGCCATTGTTCTTGGCATGATGCATCTTTTGACACGCAATATGGGCAAGGTAGCTTTTTTTAGGCCCATTATTAACGAGCCCATGTTTGATGATAAAGACCACGACACGCACCTTATGCTCACGCATTTTAAGCTTGGTCTTTCTTATACTGATACCTTTGTTTATACCCTTGATGAAGCAAGACATTTGATTAATAACGGCCAGCGCAAACTGGTTCTTGAAAATATTTTGCAAAAATTTCATGCGCTTGTGGACACACATGATTTTGTGGTTTGCGAGGGTACGGACTTTTTGGGGCAAGATGTATCTTTTGAATTTGAACTAAATGCCGATATTGCCGCTAACTTGGGTTGCTCCATAGTGCTTGTGGGTAACGCTTCCAAAAAGAATATTGATGAAATAATTGACATAACCCAAGCCAATATTGACCAGTTGGAAGAAAAAAATGTGGATATTTTGTCCATAATTATTAATAGGGCAGATTTATCTATTACTGAGCGTGACGACTTGCTTGCTGGTCTTAGTGTAAAACAGGCGGAAAAACAGCCGCTTATATATACTGTCCCTGACGAACCAGCCCTTGGTAAGCCCTCCATGTCTGATGTGGCCAAGTGGCTAGACGCCAAGGTGCTATATGGTGCAAACCGCTTAGATGCTTTGGTGGGTGATTATTTAATTGCTGCCATGCAAGTGCATAATTTCTTAGATTATATTGCAGATGATAATTTGATTATCACCCCAGGGGATAGGACAGACATTGTGCTTGCATCGCTTGCATCACGGGTGTCATCGGCCTATCATAATATTGCTGGTGTACTTTTGACTGGTGGCATACCCTTGCCTCAAAATGTGCAACACCTTTTGGAAGGTTGGACTGGTGTGCCCGTGCCCATTTTGTTAACCTCTGACCATACTTATAAAACTGTGCAAATGCTTTCGCAGTTATATGGGCGCATTGAGCCTGAAAATTTACAAAAAATCAGCATAGCCTTGGGTCACTTTGAACGTCATGTTAATGCCAAGGAAATTGCAAAGCGTATAATTACAGATAAACCTTCACGGGTAACGCCCATGATGTTTGAGTTTGACCTCATTGAGCGGGCAAGACAAAATAAAATGCGCATTGTGCTAGCTGAAGGCCACGAAGAACGTATTTTACGGGCAACAGATATTTTGCTTCGCCGTGATGTGGCGGAGATTTTCCTAATTGGCAATGCCGATCGCATTGGCACTAAGATTGCCGAACTTGGCCTTGAGCTTGACGGCGCAACCATTATTCAGCCCGATTTATCACCAAATTTTGAAGATTATATTGAAACATATTATGAACTTCGCAAAGCTAAAGGCATGAGCCTTGAGCAAGCCCGTGACCGTATGTCAGATTGCACATACTTTGCTACCATGATGGTGCATAAAAACCACGCTGATGGCATGGTTTCTGGGGCCATAAACACCACGGCGCATACCATACGCCCAGCTTTTGAATTTATTAAGACTAAGCCTGGCTGCTCCATTGTGTCATCTGTATTTTTGATGTGCCTAAAGGACAGAGTGCTGGCCTTTGGCGATTGTGCGGTTAACCCTAACCCCACAGCCCAACAGTTGGCAGAAATTGCCGTAGCCTCAGCGCACACAGCTTCCGTTTTTGGCATAACCCCACGCGTGGCTATGCTGTCTTACTCTACAGGCACATCGGGCAAGGGTGCAGACGTAGACATTGTGGTGGAGGCTACAGACATAGCAAAACAAATTGCGCCAGACCTGTTGCTTGAAGGGCCCATTCAATATGACGCCGCCATTGATAAAGAAGTGGCCCGCACAAAATTACCCAATAGCCAAGTGGCAGGGCAAGCAACTGTATTTATTTTCCCAGACTTAAATACTGGTAATAATACATATAAAGCCGTACAGCGTGCCGCCGATGCCATTGCCATTGGCCCTGTACTTCAGGGGCTTAATAAGCCTGTGAATGATTTGTCACGCGGTTGTACCGTGGCTGATATTGTGAATAC
>CAYJNE010000275.1:0-2119 GCA_964371345.1 uncultured Desulfovibrionaceae bacterium
GCAAATTTTTTCTTGAAGGCCATTTATGCAACCTCCTCAGCCACGTTATCGGCCAGTTTTACGGTAACAAATTTGTAGATGCCGTCAGTAATACGGATGTTACGCTCAAGTTCTGCAATGGCAGTTGGTGGAGCCAAATACTCAAGACGCACATAATAACCACGCATGTGTTTTTGCACAGGATAAGCAAGATCGCGCATACCCCACACATCAACGATGACTTCTTTTCCGCCTTCACGCTCAATAATACCGCTAAAGGTTGCCACCAACCCTTCACGGACTTCTGAGGTAAGCTCTGGCGAAAGTAGAAGCAATGTTTCAAACTTTCTCATTGTCGCACTCCTTGTGGACGTATTAGGGCAAATGCCCAAATTGGCCCGTGCACCATGCACGAGCAAGGAACGTTGGTGTATACATGGTGAGGGGGGGGCTGTCAATGGTTATTTTAATCATTGAGCAATGCAATTTTATTGCCACTATTTACTTTCTATTGGGTGCTGAAAGCATATCCACTATTTCTTGTAGGCCAAAGCTTGATTTCCCCTGACTTGGTGGAAAATCCTTATAAGTTTGCAGGTGTTTCATGGCATAATTCATGCCTACGCTGGTAAGTGACATATTGCTAAACACCCACGCATTATACCCTGCGGAGTTGTGGTCTGCTCTTTCATATGGGTCTGTGCGCAGATTAAATATCTTGGGTGAATTTAGATACATGGGTGGATAAATTAAGGCATCAATGGCTCTTGACTGTGGATAATCCACAAAGAGGAATTTAAAATTATTTACTCTTAATGCCTCAATATCGCCATTATACCCAAAATATACAAAACCCTCACGCCCTGATTTTTTGTTCTTGCCTATTAGATGCGGCAGGACGTTGTAGCCATCCAAGTATAGTTTAAATGTTTTGCCATTGGCTTTGTAGCCTTTGAGCATTTTATCTTTAATATTTGGCTCCCCTGCGGCGGCGGCTAGGGTTGGCAACCAATCAAGGCTTGCTATAATTTCATTGCTAACAGAATTTGCCTTAATTTTTGCAGGCCAGCGAATAAGAGCTGGAACCCTAAATGCACCCTCCCAGCTAGAAACTTTATCCGCACGAAAAGGACTTATGCCAGCATCTGGCCACAAGTCTTGCTGTGGGCCATTGTCTGAGGTGTAAATAACAATGGTATTATCGGCAATTCCTAATTTATCAAGCTCATCAAGTATAATACCCACATTTTTATCATGCTCAACCATGCCGTCAGCATAAATGCTTAAATGATCACCAGCTTGCCCACGTTTTTCATCTGGAACATGGGTTTTATAATGCATAGCCAAGGGGCAAAGCCAGAGGAAGAAAGGTTTATCTTTTTCTTTTTGCTTGCGTATAAACTCAATAGAGCGAGTAACCAATTCCTTTTCAAATTTTGGCATATCTTTGGAGCGTAATAGATCAAATTCTTGGGTTTTTCCACCTGCAAAACTGTGGATTATGCCTTTGGGTTTGATCATCTTAAGAACTTCTGGGTCTTTTGGGTAATCTGGACTTTCAAGTTCATCATAGGATGATGATGGATATAAAATGCCATAAAATTCATCAAAACCGTGCTTTGTGGGTAAAAATTCATCACGGTCACCAAAATTATTCTTACCAAATTGGGCAGTGGCATAACCAAGGGATTGCAATACCTCGGCAATGGTTGCATCATCTGCCTGCAATCCAAGCGGTGCATTTGGCAAGCCCACCTTAGTAAGACCAGAGCGCAATGGAGTTTGGCCTGTAATAAAAGATGCACGCCCAGCCGTTGAACTTTGCTCTGCATAATAATCAGTAAAAAGCATACCCTCATTAGCAATACGGTCGATGTTTGGCGTTTGATAACCAGCAAGACCACGACTGTAGGCAGAGATGGTCCCAACGCCTACATCATCAGTAAATATCACTACAATATTTGGTTTTTTTTCTGATGCCTCGGCTTTGGGTGCAGTACAAGGAATACTTAAAAGAGCGGTACACACGGGCAAGGTCATACTTGCGGCAATTTTTTTGAGCATAAGTAAAAACTCCGTAAAAAACCCCGCCGTAGCGGGGGTTTGCAAGCAGTTTATAGGTAACTCTTATAAAGAGCAT
>CAYJNE010000276.1:0-2112 GCA_964371345.1 uncultured Desulfovibrionaceae bacterium
AAAGTGGCGCGCTTTCACGCATTATAGCACTTATTAAAACCCTAAGCCCAGGCAACAAAGCAGTCCAAGTATTACTCATAAACGTGGGCATTGGCACATTATTAACTGGCCTTGGTGCGGCATCCATGGCAATTTTTCCCCCCATATTGCTGGCCCTTGGTTATTCTATAACTGCGGCAATTTTACTGCCCTGCTTGGGTTATTTGGCATTTTGTATGTACGCCCTCTTGGGTATTCCAGCTGTTGTTATGGCAACATTTGCAGGGCAAGGCTTAATTGAAACTGGCATTAGCCTTGCTTCATTTATGCCTGCTGTTTCAACTGCCATTGCATTGTTATGCTTGCATGTATCTGGCGGATTTGCCCTTGTACTACGTGGTTTTTGGCCTGCTGTGTTAACTGGTTTAAGTTCAGGTTTCTTGGCTTTGGGCCTTGCAGAGCTTGGTCTACTTACGGTTACAGCTATTGTAGCAGGAGCTGGCGTTGTGCTCATCTTGCTATGCTATGTAAAAATTACTGGCGGAAAATTACAAGACGTCAGCGCACTTACAGAAAAAGATACAGCCAGCATACAAAAATTCAGTTTAATGCAAGCGGCCTCGCCTTGGTTACTTTTATTGGTGCTTTCGCTCATCTTAAATACGCCAACTCTACCATTTTTTGACGTAGTATTTAAAGATTGGGCCATGCCACTTGAAATTATTCCAGGTAACCCAGAGCGACTTCGCCTATTCTGGCAAGCCTATTTTTGGGTATTTGTAAGCACCATTTGTTGCTTGCCCATACTTAAAGTTACGCCCAAAACCGCAGGCCCCATGTTCAAAAAAGCCTTGCAGCGTGGCTGGCGTCCTGTGTTTGCAACGGCTGTATATTTTTGTATTGCCTATGTGATGAACCACTCAGGCAAGCTTGCAAGCTGGGAAGTTGTGGCAGACAATAACATGATTTTTCTTCTAGCTAACGAAGCCACGGCTTTATTTGGTACACTCTACCCTGCGGCAACGCCGTTCTTGGGTCTAATTGCAGGATTTATCAGCGGTTCGGCCTCATCCACTGTGGCCATGCTCACCAAGCTACAAGTGGCCGCCGCTGAAGCCATGGGCGCATCTCCGCTGACCCTTGCCACAGCCAACGGCATTGGGGGCGGGCTTGCAGGTGCTATTTCACCGTCTAAAGTTTTGAGTGCTGCCGCATCCATCGATAAACCAGAAGCCGCTGGCAGTGTTATGGGTTATGCATTTATCTTAACCATAGTTGCCACGGCGGTTTGTGCTATATTAACTCAATTATGGGCCTTTTAACATTTGCTAAAAAAGCATCGTCTGCATCGTCAGGCTCGTTTTTTACTCCGGTCATTTATGTTTAGATAAACGCTTGGCTCTCTGTATCCGTAAGGCTCGCAAGCTCACCTAACGGCTATGCTTCGCACCCTTCGGGCAGGTCCACTCCGTAAAAAACTTCGCCTTCCTTGCATCCAATACTTTTTGAGCAAATGTTAGGTGATTATATATTTAATTATGATGCCAAAACTCGAATTATTTACAATAACCATTTTAAGTAATTATTAAATATAAAATTTTAAAGTGTAAATTATGAACACAGATTTTGACGTAATAGTAGTTGGTGCTGGTCATGCTGGCTGTGAGGCAGCCATGGCTCTCGCACGCCTTGGGCACAGCACCCTTCTCATTACGGGCAATATCGACCGCATTGGGCATCTATCATGCAATCCTGCCATTGGCGGCCTCGCCAAGGGGCATATGGTGCGTGAAATTGACGCCCTTGGCGGCATGATGGGCCTATGGGCAGATGCGGCTGGCATACAGTTTCGCATTTTGAACATGAGCAAAGGGCCTGCTGTTAGGGCCACCCGTGCACAAATGGATCGTGATATATATATGAATGTGGTAAAGCAAAGCCTTTTTGCACAACCAACACTCAAAGTTTGGCAAGATAGCGTTGAAAGGCTTGAAACTAAAAATGGGCGGCTTTGCGGTGTACACACAGCCCAAGGCCTATATTTTGCCGCCAAACACACCCTTTTAACCACAGGAACATTTTTAAGCGGGCGCATACACATTGGCACCATGTCCACCTCTGCTGGGCGCATGG
>CAYJNE010000277.1:0-2105 GCA_964371345.1 uncultured Desulfovibrionaceae bacterium
TATAACTGCTTATCAGAAGTAAATAGGGTGCAGGTTAAGAAGGGGCTTTTTGTGGGGGTCTTTGGTAGGGACGTGCGGGCAGAAGTTCGTTGATGATATTTATATTAAATGCTAACTATTATAGTAAGATATATGCTGTTACCTAGTGCATGTTTTGGCCTTTCTGGGCTTTGGGTCGGTTTTGCGGTATTTTCCTTTTTCCCGCTGGCTGCGTCAAAATCAACTTTTTGAACGCACGTATTTATATACGCTCTGCCTTCTAAAAGTTGATTTTTCCTTGCCAGCGAAAAAAATCAAAAATACACACAAAACTACCCAAAAAAGTGGCACTCACATTTTTACTCCGTGCTTTCGCACTCGTAAAAATGGTTCGCCCGCGAGGTGTTTTAAATCATTCTTTGTGTAGAATTCAAAATTATAAAAAAGTTAGCGGTTAACATGCGTTTAGTAAATTAGAATAAATGCAGAAATAAGGGTTTTGATAATGTCAGTACTAAGCTCCATGGATACAGAACAGAGCACAAATAATAGCAATACCGAAAAAGTCATCGGCATCATCGACCTTGGTAGTAACTCTGCAAGGCTTTTGCTTGTGCAAGTGCTACCCAATGGGGCCTACACTGTGCTTAATAGGGTTAAGCATATGGTGCGCCTTGGTGAAAATGCCTTCCAAACCAGACGCTTACAAGAGCATGCCATGCACCGTACCGTGGTAGTATTGCGCGCCTTCATGGGTATGTGTCGTACTTATAATGTAACCGAAATGCTACCCATGGCCACAGCCGCTGTGCGTGATGCCTTAAATGGTAAAGAGTTTTTGCAGCGAGTGCGTGAAAAAACTGGCCTTGATATGCAAGTTATTTCAGGTAAGGAAGAAGCCCGTTTAATATACCTTGGTGTGTCAAGCGGGCTGCCTATGAGCCACGCCATGCGAGCCTATATGGACATTGGTGGTGGTAGTACAGAGCTTGCCATTGCAGGTGTTAATGGGCATGAAAGTTTGGACTCATTAAAGCTTGGCTGTGTGCGTCTAACCAACCGTTTTTTAGCCAGAAATGAAAATGAAGTTTCCGATGAAACCTTTGCCGAAATGTGCCACTATGTACGTGTTAAAGGTATTCATGCCATTAGCCGTGTTAATAGTTTTGCGGCAGAAGAATTGATTGCAAGCTCTGGCACTGCTTTGGCCTTGCAAACTGTGGCCTTTCGGTTAGAGCATGGCACAAACCCCAATGATGAGCAAACAACCCTTACACTTGAGGGGCTTAGGAAGGCTTGCAAATATATATGCAGTCTCACAGCTGCGCAACGCTATGAATTGCCAGGCGTGAGTAGAAGAAGGTCGCAAGTGCTGGTGGCTGGAGCAGCCATTTTGCAAACACTTATGGAAGAGCTTAATTTTAGTCAACTCACTGTAAGTACTCGTAATTTACAAGACGGTATTCTTATGGATTATTTGCGCCGTAACCCTCAAGAAACCGTGCAAAATGCTCGCTCGGTGCGTGAACAAAGTGTTTTACAACTTGCAGGGCGATGTAATTTTGAAGAGCGGCACGCAAGGCATATAGCTAATCTTAGCTTGCAATTACACGACTCCGCAGTGGATTGTGGTTTTATACAGCTTGATCATCAAGGGCGTGAGCTTTTATATTATAGTTCTTTATTACATGATATTGGAATTTTTATCTCCTATGCTCGTCATGCGGCGCATGGTGCATATCTTATCAATAACACAGACCTGCTAGGCTTCACAGAAGATGAAATTCGCCTCATGGCTGACATTACGCAATTTCATAATGTTAAGCCCACAAAAAAATATGAGGATTTTATTCAAAGAGCCGCAGGGCCATGCGATAGGCAAAGGATTTTTTGTCTATTTATTTCCATGGCTGAGAATATGGATCGTTTGCATTGCCAGCATGTGCAGGAAGTGTTTTTTGAGAAGGAAAAAGACTGCGTGGTGCTAAACGTAATGGCTTTGTCTACTAGTCCCATTGAGATGGATGCTGTTACTTCCATGACTAAGCTTTTAAGCAAGTGGCTTAAATCGGAAGTGGAAATCAGGTTTAGTGCGTTTTAATCTGTTCATGTCATGTATGTTGTCG
>CAYJNE010000278.1:0-2097 GCA_964371345.1 uncultured Desulfovibrionaceae bacterium
ATAGCACGACAAGGACCACACCATGGGGCCCAAAAATCAAGTAATACAGGCAGTTCTGACTTAATAACTACTTCGTCAAAATTAGCATCGGTAATTTGTGTAGCCATTTTAGACTCCTTCTATTGTTATAAAAATTATAATTCATATGAATGAATGAGTTTAATTTTCAAATACTATCCTGTCAAGCTAAGAACAGCATCTCATCTCCATATTTACTGCTAAACACTACGCTGTTGCCAATCCTCTGGTATGACCTTACCTCTTGGAATTGCTTCAAAATCCAAATCATGGGCAAGCCCAGCTTGAGCATAACACCAACCAGCATAAGCAACCATAGCCGCATTATCAGTGCATAAACCCAAAGACGGCGCAATAAATTTTTTATTAAAACCCAAGGCCAAATTTTGCATACGCTCACGCAATAGAGAGTTACCAGCAACACCACCCGCCAAAATAATACATTGCACATCATTTTGTTGTTCATTTTTTTGCATCTCAAGGGCACGAGCAACCTTGATGCAAAGCGTATCCACAATGGCAGTATTAAAAGCAAGGCACATATCACAAAGGGCCTGCTGTGCTGTTTCCACGTCCACAAATTTTTGTATAAGCTCTGGATGTTCTTGTATATACTGGCTAACTGCCGTTTTTAGACCGCTGAAGCTAAAATCTAAATTATCATTATCAATATACGGTCTTGGGAAAAGCTTTGTATTTGTAACTTCGCCGCGCCTTGCCAAGCCGTCTAAAATACGCCCTGCAGGATATGGCAAACCAAGCATTTTTCCTACCTTATCAAAGGCCTCACCTGCGGCATCGTCAAGGGTGCGCCCGAGCACCGTAAAATCTTGAACGGAGTCCATTCTATACATATGCGTATGCCCGCCAGAAACAAGCACACCTAAGGCTGGAAAAATCAAAGGTTGCTCTATGCCAGCGGCTAATAAATGAGCATATAAATGATTAACCCCCACGATGGGCTTTTTTGTGGCAAGGGCAAGCCCTTTAGCAAAATTTACTCCCACAAGCAAAGAGCCCAACAATCCTGGCCCCCGTGAAACTGCATAATAATCAATCTCTTGTGCATCAATGCCTGCCCTTTGCAATAAAGTATCATACAAAGGGCCAATTAAGCGATAATGCTCACGTGAGGCAAGCTCTGGTACTACTCCGCCAAAGAGTGCATGTATTTCTTCTTGTGTTGCAACAATGCTTTCCACAAGCAGTCCATCACGCACTAAGGCGAGGGCCGTTTCATCACAAGAACTTTCAATACCAAGGCAAATCACGCTTATTTTCCATTTTCCTTATAAATGCGATCAACATCATCCACTTCTGCCTTGGAGCCAATAAACAATGGTGTGCGCATGTGCAATTCGTCAGGAACAATATCCAATATACGCTTATGCCCGTCTGTGGCTCTGCCGCCTGCTTGCTCAGCCAGAAAGGCCAAGGGGGCAGCTTCACACATAAGGCGCAATTTACCTTGAGGTTTATTTTTATCCTCTGGGTAAAGATAAATGCCACCATTTAACAAAGTACGGTGAAAATCCGCCACAAGTGAGCCCACATAGCGAGCCGAATATTTGGTGCCATGCCCACTACTGGGGTCCTTAAACCAAGCAACACTTTTTTGTGCGGCATTGTCCCAATCGTGCCAATAGCCTTCATTTACAGAATAAACCTTACCACGCTCGGGCATGGTTATGTTGGGGTGCGAGAGTAAAAACTCACCAACACCAGGGTCAAGGGTAAAACCATGCACGCCTTGACCAGTTGTAAATACAAGCATGGTAGACGGGCCATACAGAATATACCCTGCCGCAACTTGCTCTGTACCTGGTTGCAAAACGTCTTCAAGGCTTACTTCACCTGTGCGGCCCTTGGGCCTGCGTAATATGGAAAATATAGTCCCAACATTAATATTTACGTCAATATTACTAGAACCATCAAGAGGGTCAAAAATCAAAATATAATCGCCACGAGGAAACTCTGGGGGAATGGTTAAAAGCTCCGCTTCTTCTTCAGAGCCCATGGCACAGAGCGTTCCACAACGCTCCATTCTATAGGTCAGAACATTATTGGCAATGTCATCTA
>CAYJNE010000279.1:0-2090 GCA_964371345.1 uncultured Desulfovibrionaceae bacterium
TATGCTTACAAATTATATTTATTACATTTTGGAGAACCATGAAAAAGAAATATTCTTCCATTCCTACAGATGAAAAAGTAGCGAAGTTAATTGCTTTTGCTGAAGAGCATAAGGCAAAAGAACCCGTTGTGCTAAACCTTAAGCATCAAAACACCTTTGCTGAGGCCATGCTTGTTATAACGGCATCATCCATAAGACATGCCCAAAGCTTAGCCGAAAACATTAATACTTTTTGCAAGCGGGAGAATTTTGAATTTTTGCGTACGGAAGGTAAGCAAACAGGGCAGTGGATTTTGCTTGATTTAAATGATGTTGTTGTAAATATTTTTCAAGAATCAGCGCGCGAACTTTATAATCTTGAATCTCTTTGGGCTGAAATGCCACAAAAACCAGAGAGTGCCTAGGAAATTTTATGCTTACTCCAACCTTATTGCTAATACTTGACGGCTGGGGCCTTGCCCCAACTGGCCCTGGCAATGCCCCAAGTGTTGCCAAAACTCCGCATATGGACGACTTATTTAAGGCCTATGCACATAGCAAGCTTGAGGCCTCGGGCCGTGCTGTGGGTTTGCCTGACGGCTATATTGGCAATTCGGAAGTGGGACATTTAACCATTGGGGCAGGCTCGGTATTTTATCAAGATATGACCCGCATTGATATGACCATAGAAAAAAATGAGCTTATTAATAACGCCGTTTATACTGAGCTTATTAAGAAAACCCTTGCTGGCTCTGGTCGTTTGCATTTGGGTGGGCTTCTTTCTGACGGTGGGGTGCATAGTCACATTAACCACTTAAAATCCTTGGTGACCATTGCTGTGGATGCTGGTCTTGAGGTTTTTGTGCATTGCTTTATGGACGGGCGTGACACAGCCCCGCATGGTGGAATTGCATATTTACGCGACTTGGAAAAAAGTCTAGCCGCGCAAAAGGGCCCAGGTAAAGCTTGTATTGCTACCGTTTGCGGGCGTTTTTATGTTATGGATCGTGATACAAGGTGGGAGCGGGTCAAAGAGGCTTGGGACTTATTGGTGCATGGTCAGGGCGAGCGCAATAGTAGCGCGGTGGACGCCGTTGATGCATCATATAAGAATGATATTACCGATGAATTTATTAAGCCAACCCTCATAAATGAAACTGGCACTTGGCAAGACGGTGACGGGGTATTTTTATTCAACTTCCGTGCTGACCGCATGCGTGAACTGGTGCAAGCCTTGACCGTGGCAGATTTTAAGGGCTTTGAGCGTGGGCGTGTACCTGTATTTTCTGAGCTTGCATCCATGACATCTTATGATTCATCATTTACCTTGCCTGTGGCTTTTCCTAAGGAAAGCTTAAAAATGGGCCTTGGGGAAATGGTATCCACTTGGGGTTATAAACAATTACGCCTTGCGGAAACGGAAAAGTATGCCCATGTGACTTACTTTTTCAATGGTGGACGTGAGGAGCCATTTGAAGGTGAAGACCGTATTTTAGTGCCTTCACCCCGTGATGTGGCAACCTATGACCTAGCCCCAGCCATGAGTTGTAATGAGGTGACGGATAAATGCGTTGCGGCCCTGCAAAGTAAAGAATATTCATTAATTGTTTGTAATTTAGCCAATGGGGATATGGTTGGGCATACGGGAGTTTTGCCTGCGGCCATTGCCGCTTGTGAGGCTGTGGATGCTTGCGTTGGGCGTATGCGTGAGGCTGTGCTTGGTGCTCATGGGCGTATGATTATTATTGCTGATCACGGTAATTGTGAAAGAATGTTAGATGCAGAAGGTAATCCCCAAACGGCTCATACTACCAATCCTGTGCCGTGCATCTTGGTGCAAGATGATAAATGTGTAGAACTTCTTGACGGTGAACTTGCCGATGTTGCCCCCACTATCATTGGCCTATGGCAAAAAGAAAAACCCGCTACCATGCAAGGCAAAAACCTTGCGGAGAAATGCTAATGTCCGCCAAACCATTACAGCCTGTTATGCCTGACGGCATGGAAGTATTGTTTTTTTATGCTTGCCCACATTGTAGTAAACATGTGCCGCTGGTTTCGCCAACGCATCCTGCCATGGTACAATGTGACGGCTGCCAACAAAGCTTCCC
>CAYJNE010000280.1:0-2079 GCA_964371345.1 uncultured Desulfovibrionaceae bacterium
ACACCTGT
Organism: uncultured Desulfovibrionaceae bacterium; assembly: GCA_964371345.1. Classification (GTDB taxonomy): domain Bacteria; phylum Desulfobacterota; class Desulfovibrionia; order Desulfovibrionales; family Desulfovibrionaceae; genus CAYJAD01. The sequence goes on from CAYJNE010000280.1 coordinate 9, forward strand.
GATGTTTACATCAAGCATGGTTTGCCATTCTTTGGGGTCTTGTGTTTCAATGCTACCAAGTAGCATCACACCAGCATTATTAATTATTAAATCAGTTTTACCGTATTTAGCTTCGGCTTTGCGCACAGCGGCTTCAAAAGACTGCAAATTAGCAACGTCCACTTTTTCGCACATGGTATTTTCAAGCTTCATGGCCTCAAGCAGTTCAATACGTCTTGCAAGGAGCAAAAGCGGATAGCCAGCCTTATTAAATTCTAAAGCTAGTGCTTTACCAAAACCAGAGCTTGCACCTGTAATGACAATGAGTTTTTTAGACATATCTTTTCTCCTAATGTTAAGATGTTATTTTAGATAGTTTTTAAAAAATTTATCTAATTTATCAATACTTACCTTCATATATTCTAAGTTATCATACAAATCCACATGGCTTGCGTTGGGCACGATAAATAGCTCTTTGGGCTCTGCAGCCTTATCATATGCCACTTGACTGAAATGCCCAGTAGGTGCTTCTTCTTTCGGTTTTTTGGGAGTTAGAGAATTTTCGCCAATAATAAAGAGTATGGGGCGAGGGGAAATCATCTCAATATCTTCGAGTGGATAAAAATTCATCAAGCCTGCATTGCCAGCAAGGGCATAATCTGTTGTGGCACGAGCATGTTTGCCACGCTCGGTGCGATAGTATTTATAAAATTCATGCGGCCCCTTGGTGGGAATATTGCTTACATAGTGAGTTTTGTCTGCGGCAAAATCTTTTGTGCGTTGGTCTGCAATAGTTTGAAGTACTTTTTGACGCTCTTGCACGGAAAGTTTTTTGTTGGGGGCTACGGATTGATTGCGTGTGCGCTCACCCATTTCTACATAGCTAACTGTAGCCATTGCCTTAATTCTGGGGTCAATTTTCGCTGCGGCAATGGCATAGCCACCACCTCCGCAAAGGCCTAAAATGCCGATACGGTTTGGATCTACATATTTTAGATTGCTCAAATAATCCACAGCTGCATTAAAATCTTCAACACGCATGTCTGGTGACTCAGTATTGCGCACAATGCCGCCGCTTTCACCATAAAAAGCGGCGTCATAAGCTAAGGCAACATAACCATATTCAGCAAGTAGCTTAGCATGCAAGCTTGCGGTTTGTTCTTTAACTCCACCAAAGGGATGCCCAATGGCAATGGCAGGGTATTTTTTTCCACTATCCATTTTTTTAGGGCTATAAACATCTGCAACTATTTCAATGCCAAATCTATTTTTAAACTTAACTTTCTCAACCTTTACATTGTCGCCAAGTTCTGGCGGTACAGATGCTGCCAATGATAGAGCTGGCAATGCAACAAACACCAGTGCCAAAAGAACTGCAAAAAAACTTTTGCAGTCTAACTTTTTAATAATTAGTGACTTTTTCATTAAATCCCTCCTAAAAATTTATTGACCACAGTCATAAGGGCGATGTATACACCTTAGAGTTAACTTTAAGTCAAGCACTATTTTTAAGGAAATAAAATTTATGAAATATTACTCCATTGGCGAAGTGGCAAGGCTGACATCGCTCACAAGTCACACCCTGCGCTATTATGAAAAAGAGGGTTTATTAGATGTAGATAGAAAATCAGGGGGTATTAGAATTTACTCCGATGATAATATTGAAACCATAAATATTATTCACTGCATGAAGGATGCAGGCATGAGTATTGCGCAAATTAAAGAGTATTTTCTTTTGTGCAAAAGTGAGGGCAAAGAAAACTTACAAGCCCGCAAAAAACTATTTGAACAACAAAAAGAAATTGTTGCTGAAAAAATCGCCCTATTAAATAAGCACCTAGCCACCATTGAATATAAAATATGGTTCTATGACAACCTAGAAAAACACGGCGACATAAATGACCCCATGAATTGCTTTAATATGCGCACATTATACGAGCAAACAAAAAAATAATCCCTACCTTAAAGCCGACGGCAGTCGCCCACGGCCTGTCCAGAGGAATCGCAAAGCGATGACGTGGGATCGTGGGCCGTGGAGTGAGTGACACCACGCTTAGCATAAGTGCTAAGCTTTGGCATAAAGGCAGACAAA
>CAYJNE010000281.1:0-2078 GCA_964371345.1 uncultured Desulfovibrionaceae bacterium
TTTTGTGTGGGAGTATTAAAGAGCTTGGCGATGCCAAGGTTGGCGATACCATAACCCTTTGTGATAATCCCGCTACTGAGGCTGTGCCTGGTTTTAAGGAAGTTAAGCCCATGGTTTTTTGTGGCTTGTATCCTTCTGACTCTGATGATTACGAACCCTTAAAGGCGGCACTGGAAAAATTACAGCTCAACGATGCCGCATTTTCCTATGAGCCAGAAACGTCTCAAGCTCTTGGCTTTGGCTTTCGTTGTGGCTTTTTGGGCCTCTTGCATATGGAAATTATCCAAGAGCGGCTGGAACGTGAATTTGAGGTGCACTTAATTGCTACGGCCCCTTCTGTTATATATAAGGTGGACACTACCGAGGGCAAAACCCTTGATATTGATAACCCTTCCAAGCTGCCCGATGCCGTAAAAATTGAAACGCTATACGAGCCATATGTAAAAATGGACATACACGTACCCAACGACTATGTGGGCAATGTGTTTAAGCTGTGCGAGGAAAAGCGTGGCCTGCAAAAAAATCTGCACTATTTAGCCACCAACCGTGTGGTTATTACCTATGAATTGCCTTTTTCTGAAATTGTTTTTGATTTCTTTGACCGCTTAAAATCTGGCACCAAGGGCTATGCGTCCATGGATTATGAATTTATTGAATACAGAGCCTCAAAATTGGTGCGCCTTGATATTTTGCTAAATGGTGAGCCCGTGGATGCTTTAGCTGTTATTGTACATAAGGATAAGGCCTATCACTATGGACGAGCCTTGGCTTTGAAGTTAAAGCGCACTATCCCCCGCCAAATGTTTGAAGTGGCCATTCAAGCCGCCATTGGGCAAAAAATTATTGCTAGAGAAACAGTCTCCGCTTTCCGTAAAAATGTTACTGCCAAGTGCTATGGTGGTGATATTACTCGTAAACGTAAACTTTTGGAAAAGCAGAAAGAAGGCAAAAAGCGCATGAAACGCATGGGCAATGTGGAACTTCCACAGGAAGCCTTCCTGGCCGCCCTTCAAGTCGGAGACGATTAGCGAAGCATTCAAAAAGGGCAATCTGCTGCATTAAATTAAATTTTTTTTCGGGGTATGGGCGTTTAGCCCTATACACCCTCAAAAAAATTTAATTTGCCTTGCATCTGGAGTTTTTAGACAATCCGCTAAATTTTTGCTTTGTCATTGCGAGCCCAACAAAGCCCAGCGTATTAAATCTCAATACTTTCGCCAGGGGCTAGGCTTAAGCATTTGCAATCTGGTGCAGTTTTGGCAAGTTCGGCCACAAAATCCTGTACACCTTGAGTTAGTAGGGGGAATGTGCCCCAATGCATGGGTATAACTTGTTTTGTTCTTAGCATGGAGCAAGCAAGGGCCGCTTGGCGTGCATCCATAGTAAATACGCCACCCGTGGGCAAAAATGATACATCAATATCATAGAGCTTGCCCCATATGGCCATATCGCCAAAAATGCTTGTATCTCCAGCATGGTAGATTGTTTTTCCGCTTGGTAGCGTTACAATATAGCCCACTGGCAAGCCAGACTCTGAGGTGTGAAATGCAGGAACCATGGTCACAGCAACACCCTTGTGGCTCACAGTGCCACCCATGTTAAAACCGATGCCATTGAGCACTAAATCTGCGGGTAATCCACGCTCCACAAGCTTTTCTGCCGTGCCGACCACTGTTCCAAGCATGGCTTTGTTTTTGATGCAAATATCAATGGCTTGGCCCGTGTGGTCAGCGTGATCGTGTGTGATTAAAACTAAATCCACTGGCCCCACATCAGCAGAAGCCGTTTTACAGGTAGGGTTTCCGTCAAGAAATGGGTCAAATAATATATTTACACCGTCTTCTTCAATCTTAAATGCGGCATGGCTGTACCAAGTTATGTTTGCCATAATTACTCCTTTTTATTGGTGAGATGTTAGATATATGCACGCCGAGGCACGCATATGTCCTATCAATTTCGTTGGTATTAAGCTAACATCTATCAACCTTGACAGCAAGTTATACAAAGCTTAGATTTGCACTCCCATTTTGCGCCCGTAGCTCAGTTGGATAGAGCGTTGGCCTCCGGAGCCAAAGGCC
>CAYJNE010000282.1:0-2075 GCA_964371345.1 uncultured Desulfovibrionaceae bacterium
ATCCGTAAGGCTCGCAAGCTCGCCTAACGGCTATGCTTTGCACCCTTCGGGCAGGCAGACCCCCCTTCCAAAAAACTTTAATGCCTAAAATACCCCTATGGGATATTTTAGGTTTTTAACTTTTCTTTAACATAGTTAACCAAACCACCCGTGTTAACTAATTCTACCATAGATTCAGGCAGTGGGGCGCAGTGAATGACTTCGCCATTGTTGATATTGCTAATAATACCCTTGGTGGCGTCAACTTCTAATATATCACCGTCATTTATTTTATTTACATCATCGCCAATTTCCATAAGCATTAAACCCATATTAAAGGCATTGCGGTAAAAAATGCGTGCAAAACTATGCGCAATCACCACATTCATGCCCGCACCCAATATGGCAAGAGGGGCATGTTCCCTTGATGAGCCACAACCAAAATTGCGCTCCGCCACAATTATATCACCATGGCTTACACGCTTAACCCAACCGTTTTCAAGGCCTTCCATACAATTTTGCCCAAGAACTGCCTTATCCGCACTGACTAAAAAACGAGCTGGAATAATGGCATCGGTGTCTATATGTTCGCCAACTTTGTGGACTTTTCCTTTGAAATTCATACTATATCCTTATTATATTTGATCTGGGCCAGAAACAATACCAGTAATAGCCGAAGCTGCCGCAACCACTGGGCTTGCCAAATATACTTCTGAGCTAAGGCTACCCATGCGGCCCTTGAAATTGCGGTTCGTGGTGGCAACTGCCCTTTCACCATCACCTAAAATACCCATAAATCCACCAAGGCATGGCCCACAAGTGGGCGGGCTTATTATGCATCCTGCATCGGTGAAAATATCAAAAAGCCCTTCTTGCATGGCAGATTTCCAAACGCTTGGCGTTGCAGGAATAATAATACAACGCACGCCCTTGGCCACCTTTTGTCCTTTAAGCACAAGGGCTGCATCTCGCATATCGCTTAGACGTCCATTGGTGCATGAACCAATAACTACTTGATTAATAGGTGTATTTTTAACTTCAGAAACTGGCTTTACATTGTCTGGCAAGTGCGGACAAGCCACCACTGGTTCAAGTCCAGTCACATCAAAGTTCACATGGCTTTCATATTCTGCCCCTGCATCGGCCTGTAATTTTTCTTGATTGGGGCGATTGTGAGTTTTTCCGTAGGCTATGGTGGTATCATCTGATGCAAAAAGTCCAACTTTTCCGCCAGCTTCAATGGCCATATTTGCCATGGTCAAACGCCCGTCAATGCTCATGGCTTCAACCACAGAGCCGTCAAATTCAAGGGCACGGTAAAGTGCACCGTCAACGCCAATTTTACCAATTAGCATTAAAATTAAGTCTTTTGGGCGCAACCACTTGGACATGGTTCCGCTATAGGTCACACGAATGGAAGGCGGTACCTTAAACCAAGTTTCGCCAAGAGCCATACCACCAGCTACGTCTGTGGATCCAAGGCCAGTGGCAAATGCTCCAAGCCCGCCATAGGTGCAAGTGTGGCTATCTGCGCCGATGACCACATCTCCCGCACCCACAAGGCCAAGCTCTGGCAAAAGAGCGTGCTCAATGCCGCTATCGCCGCCTTCAATGTAGTGGGTGAGGTTATGCTCCTTGGCAAATTTACGGGATATCAAGACCTGATTGGCAGATTCAATGTCCTTTTGTGGGGTAAAGTGATCCATTACGAAAACAACTTTATCCTTATCAAATACGCTTTTTGCCCCCATACCCTCAAAAGATTTAATGGCAAGTGGTGCTGTAATATCATTGGCAAGTACGAGAGATAACTTACAATGCACAATTTGACCTGCCTTGGTTATGGTGTCTTGGGTGTGCCTTTGCAAGATTTTTTGAGCTAGGGTTAATGACATACTACATTCCTTTTTTACTTTATTCTATTGATGCTAAATTTATACTTCGTTTTAATGAAACTATTGCTTAACTACAATGATATAATGTTTTTGTAGTTGAAGGGTAATCTTTTTTATAACTTTGAACCTCAAACAAAGAGTGTTTAAAAACACCTCGCGGGCGAACCATTTTTACAAGTGCGAAGCACGCAGTAAAAATGT
>CAYJNE010000283.1:0-2067 GCA_964371345.1 uncultured Desulfovibrionaceae bacterium
AGCTACCCGATCAAAACAAAACTCCATGACATCCTCCACATGGTGTGGTATATATTAAATGATAATAATTTTCAATTTCAAAAATTACTCTTAGTAAGTTACTAGTAATATAATTTATATTTGCCCAGCACTCAATACGATATTTCTTGTTCTTTGTCGATAAAATTAGACGGATTTTACAAAAATACTTGCGGTTTGGGGGTAAAAAAATGTATTATGCACTAACAATATTAGTTGATAATTTTTGAATTTATTTTATTTTGCATATAAATCATGTTGTTACAGGAAAAGCGAAGTTAAGGAGTCTTTATGTATATTATCACTGGTGGCGCAGGGTTTTTGGGTAGTGCGTTAATTTGGGAGTTAAATAATGCTGGAATTGATGAAATTCTAGTGGTGGATAACTTAGGCCACACAGAAAAATGGAAAAACCTTGTGGGCCTTAGCTATGCAGACTATGTGCATAAGGATGTTTTTATTAATTCCGTACGTGAGTATGGTTTGGGCAAGCACGTAAAGGGTGTTGTGCACCTTGGGGCTTGTTCTTCCACTACGGAGTCCGATGCCGACTTTTTAATGCAAAATAATTTTCATTATAGCCGTGATTTATGCTTAGCTGCCTTGGAGCAAGGGGCTAGATTTATTAATGCTTCCTCTGCTTCTACCTATGGTGACGGTAGCCTTGGCTTTTCGGACGATGATGACATGCTACCCAAATTACGCCCCTTAAATATGTATGGATACTCCAAGCAACTTTTTGATATGTGGTTGCAACGGCATAATTATATTGACAAAGTGGCAAGCCTTAAATTTTTTAATGTTTATGGTCCCAATGAGTACCATAAAGACAGCATGCGCAGTGTAATTTGCAAAGCACATACGGAGATAGAGCGTTCTGGATATTTACAACTTTTTGCTTCAGACACACCCGACTATGCCAACGGTGGGCAAATGCGTGATTTTATTTATGTAAAAGACTGCACACGCATTATGGCTTGGCTTTTAGCCTATGACGGTGTGCAGGGTGTATTTAATGTGGGTACAGGCAAAGCTCGCACTTGGAATGATCTTGCTAAAGCTGTGTTTAAGGCCATGGGCAAGGATGAAAATATTGAATATATTGGCATGCCTGAGCAATTAAAGGGTAAATATCAAAACTTCACTGAAGCACCCATGCAAAAACTTGCCGCAACGGGGTGCCCCATGCCCGAATACTCCCTAGAAGACGGCATAAAGGACTACATACAAAATTATTTAAGCGGTGGTAAATACTTAGATAGTGGTTTTGAAAACCAAAATTAAAAACTTTGTTCAAAAATAGTGATTGCCTGCATGATGTGGTGGGTAAACTTTATAGGGCAAGCTAACTTTGAGTGGCTTTCTAGCCACAAGAGCGGTCTTTAGCTGATGTAGATATTTTTAAAAAGTTGGTGTTCAAAAATAGTGAGGTACAAGGCAAGAAGCATTTTGGCGAGGGGCGTGGGGTTCTTCCCCCCATAACCCGAGCCAAAATGCTTCTTAACGCAGTAAATCGCTGTTTTTCAACACCAACTATTTGCCGAATAATATTTCTTGATAACTCGGCAAAGCCCAAAGGTCATCTGCCACAACGCCCTCTAAGGCGTCTGCCCATTTGCGTACCACTACCATATTTGGCACAACATTTGCGCAATAATAGCGAGCTTGGGCTAGGACATCATCTTGTTTTTTCTCAGCATTATTTATTTGCTTTTGCAATTTAAGTACTGCCGCTTGCATATTGTCAGTATACTCAAGCACAGTATCAAGTATTGTGGTATTGCCATTTTTGCCCGTGGCTTTGAGCTTGGCGCAAGTATCGGCAAGCTCACCCTGATAGCGCATGGCAGCAGGATAAATAATGGTTTGGGCTATGCGTTGTACTAGCAAGGCCTCAGAGCGAATGCTCTTGCAATATTGCTCAAGATATATTTCTTGCCTGGCTTTGAGCTCGGCCTTGGTTAATATATTTTGGCGACCGTATAGGTCAATAATTTCAGGCCAAGTTAGGGCAGTTAGGGCTTCTGGTGCTGTGCGCAAGTTAGGCAA
>CAYJNE010000284.1:0-2053 GCA_964371345.1 uncultured Desulfovibrionaceae bacterium
GCTTTGCTTGTGTTGGCGGCACAAACACCCGAAAGGGGGTTTGTCATCAAACTGGCACTGATTTTATCAGTGTTTCCTTAAGCTCTGCTTTGTATTTTACCGCTTTCAAAGGCCTTGGCCGTGGTATCTAATATACCATTTAAAAATGACCTTGCGCCTTGCTCACCAAATTGGCGTGACAGTTCAAGTGCTTCATTGATGGCAACCTTGGTTGGTATATCCTTTCTATAAAGCATCTCAAAAAGACCCATGCGCAAAATGGTAAGTTCAATGCGTCCCATGCGGTCCACGCGCCAATTATGTGAAAATTCAGTAATTAACTCGTCTAAATCCTTAGCATTAGTCCAAACACCCCTTACAAGATCCCAAGCAAAACCCGTGGGATTGCCATGTTCATCTTGCATGTGATTATCTGGAGATGCACAATAAGCCCTGCGCACATCATCAATATTTTGCACTTCTGCATAGGATATTGCGTAAAGCACTTGAAAGGCAAGGCTACGCTCATTGCGCCGTGTATTTTTCTTTTGCATATTTTCTTTTACTATTTGTTATAATTGCTCAAACACTCTAACAGTTTCAAGCACGGCTGCTGCTGCTTCCACACCCTTATTACCAGCTTTTGAGCCTGCACGTTCAATGGCTTGTTCTAAATTATCGGTGGTTAGCAAACCAAAGCCAACGGGCACGCTATATTCAAGTGAAACATGGGCAAGACCCTTGGTAGCCTCAGATGCCACAAAGTCAAAATGAGGTGTAGAACCACGAATAACTGCGCCAAGAGCAATTATACCATTGGCTTCACCCTTAGCAGCTATTTTTTTGCAAATTACTGGCATTTCAAAAGCACCAGGAATGCGCACAACAGTAATATCTTTTTCTGCGCAACCGTGGCGCACAAGATAATCCACTGCACCTCCAACTAAACGGTCCACAATAAAATCATTAAAGCGAGTGGCAATAATGGTAAATTTTAAGCCTTCAGCATTCAGTTTGCCTTCAATGGTGCGTACATTTGTCATTTTATATCTCCATTACTTAATATTGCAGTTTTTTGTGAATAGATGACCCATTTTTTCTTGCTTGGTTGCAAGATAACTTTCATTGTCGGCACAAGCGGCAATTTCAATTGGTACTCTTTCAACAATTTTAATACCATAGCCCTCAATACCCACAATTTTTTTAGGGTTATTGGTAAGCATGCGCATTTTACGAATACCAAGATCTGCCAAAATTTGCGCACCCGTACCATAATCTCTAAGGTCAGGGGCAAAGCCTAGTTTTTCATTGGCCTCCACCGTATCAAAGCCTTGATCTTGCAGAGCATAAGCCTTTATTTTATTGGCAAGACCAATGCCTCGACCCTCTTGACGCATATAGAGCAAAACGCCGCAACCCTCTTTTTCAATTTGACGCATGGCCGCTGCAAGCTGCCCACGGCAATCGCAACGCAATGAACCAATGGCGTCGCCAGTTAGGCATTCACTATGCACGCGCACAAGCACGTCTTGTTGGTCGGTAAACTCGCCCTTAACAAGGGCTATATGGGTGGCATTTTCCATAGCATTTTGATATGCGACCACTTTAAAATCACCAAACATGGTGGGCATATTGGCTTCTGCAACTCTTTGCACAGACACTTGCCCACGTTGCATGCGATAGTGGATTAAATCCTTAACCGAAGCAATTTTCAAATTATGTTCAGCGGCAAAAACTTCAAGCTCTGGCATCCGAGCCATCTCGCCGTCATCCTTCATGATTTCGCAAATAACAGCGGCATCCTTGCAACCAGCAAGACGAGCTAGGTCGACGCTACCTTCAGTTTGACCAGCACGCACAAGCACCCCACCAGGTCTTGCCCTCAAAGGAAAAATATGCCCTGGGGTTACAATATCTTCTTGGCGCACATTATCGGCCACAGCAGCAAGAATGGTTGTTGCTCTGTCTTTTGCAGAAATACCCGTAGTTACGCCGTGCCTAGCTTCAATGGACACAGTAAAATTTGTGCCAAATTTTGAGCCATTGCGTTGAGTCATAAGGTCAAGACCAAGCA
>CAYJNE010000285.1:0-2036 GCA_964371345.1 uncultured Desulfovibrionaceae bacterium
TAGGCGAAGCATGAGCTTACGGGAATCGCACGCAAAGCAATTCTGGCTCATTTTATGTGGCGCAAAATTTTTCATAAAGAAAAATTTTGTTAGCCGTCCCTTTAAAAACTCACTTTTACTATCATATCTTTGCATTAAAAATCATTACATATTAAAGTCTTACTATGTTTTCAAGGGTCGACTATTTTAACCAGCCAGCAGCTTTGTAGCCTTCAATTGCTTCAAGTAGGCCTTGTTCAAGGGTGATGCTTGGTTTAAAATCCAGCTCATTTGCGATGCGAGTGCCGTCGCAAAGCCAGCCAGCTTCGCGGGCTTCTCTAAATTTATCTCTATTCCATGCTGGTGGGCGTAGAGCTAGTGATTTTAGGGGGGTAATGTGCTTTGCACCGCAGTGTAAAATCCTTGCACCAAGGCTCATGAGGCTTGCCGTTGGTCCCATGATGGCGAGGGGGATTCCGTAGCATTTGGCATTGCGCCCAAGGGCTTTGGCAATGCTAAGCCCAATGCTTTGCATGGTATGTTCTGCGCCGTCATTGCAGTGGTATATTCCGTTGGCGTGAGGTTGTAAGGCGCAAGCAATGGCCATGGCCATATCCTTAGCATGGATTGCAGATACTGGAAATTTTCGATTATAGCCGGGGGTAATTATTAGCCCTTGCTGGGCAGCTTTGAAGTATGGGAGAAGCCCTTTGTCTTTTGAACCATATATAATGGGTGGTCGAAGGGTTACGAGTTTTTGTTGGCAATATTTGTCTAGAATTTGCTCGGACATAAGTTTTGACCAGCCATAGGCAGAGACGGGTTTTGCTAATTCTACGTCGCTAATTCCGGGGGAGATAGCGCAAGGTCCACTGGCTGCAAGGGATGATACATATACAACACGCTCAATGCAATTTTGTTTGGCTATGGCAGAGCCTAGATTTTCAGCGGCAAGGGAGTTTGCTTCTAAATAATCTTGCCAGCCAAGGCCAAAGAGTAGTGAGGCTAGATGTATGATAATATCTTTATCGACTAAGGCTTCGCTAAGTCCTTGACCTGTTTGCAAATTGGCCTCATGCACTTGTATGTTGTCCGGTAGGCATGAGCGGTTGGATGACGCACGCACCAAGCAAGATATTTGGGCTTGAGTGGTAGTGAGCAGGTCTAAGAGATGACTACCCACAAAACCAGTTGCACCAGTTATAAGAATTTTTTTACCTGTAAGATGTTCTAATTGCATATATTATCAAGCTCCCGTCGGTATATGCGGTATCTTTTTGTAAGTGTACCGCCAAAGTCTTCGATGAGGTCATTAATGGCTGTATTGCTTTCCAGTGACCATGAGCCTTCAACAGTGCTTAGTTGTGATTTGTTTTTTATTTTTTCAAGCATGAAATCAAGCACCAGCATGGGTAGACCCATAAGCCTATATTCTTTGCGTATACCAAATAGTAATAGGCGGTAATGTTTGCGTAACTCATTTCGTGTACACCAAAAATGCCAAGGCGTGGCAATGCCAAGCTTACCGTTTAGTCGTTTTAGCAGAGGGTTCATATCTGGAAGGGCAAGCATACCACCGGCAGGTTTGTCCTTATGATAGAAAAGGACAAAAAATTCTGGGTCAAGTATACTTTTTAGGGTGTGTACATGGCGTTTTGCCTCGGCCAAGGGCATGGGTGTAAATGCCCAATTTTCTGCCCAGCTATCGCCATAAATTTCAAGCATTGTATGTATGTCTTCGGTTAAGCTTGCCTTGCTTGATGTGCGAGTTGTAAACTCATTTCGTTCTTTTATTACAGCTATTTGCTCTGTAAGCCAAGGGGCAACCTTTATGGTGTCCTTATTAAAACCATAGGCAAAAAGATCCTGTTCCTTGGTCATGAACCAGCTTTCGGTAAGTTCTGGATAATAGCTAAAATTCCAAGGCATCATGAGGCTTGGGGCTTGGTCAAAGGCACTGACCAGCATGCCACAAGTATAGTTGGTGGACGGACTTAGAGGTCCACGCATAAAGTGCATGCCATGTTCTTTGTGCCAGTTGGCTGTGGCTAGAAATA
>CAYJNE010000286.1:0-2024 GCA_964371345.1 uncultured Desulfovibrionaceae bacterium
CAAAAGATAGAAGAAGGCATACATGAGCTAAAACACCAGCTAACCATTATTATTGTAACCCACAATATGCAACAAGCAGCGCGTGTTTCTGACCATACGGCTTTTTTCTATATGGGCAAACTCATTGAACATGATAACACCGATACCATTTTCACAAAGCCCAATGTTAAACAGACAGAAGACTACATCACCGGGAGGTTTGGTTAATGCCAGTACAAGAAAGTCAATTACAACAAATGTTAGTTACTTTACGCACCAGAATTTTAGTTATGTCTGCTATGGTTGGCATAGCCCTTGAAGATTCCTGCAGAGCATTGTGCGAAGGCGATATTGGTCGTGCCAGTGCCGTTATTGACGGTGATGGTTCCATTAACGAGCTAGAAAATGAAATTGATGCCAAAGCCTTAAGTTTACTTGCTCGTACCCAGCCCGTAGCAGGCGACCTTCGTCTTGTGGTTAGCTCCTTGCGAATGGTGGTGGATTTGGAGCGCATTGCCGATGAAGCCGCAAGTATGGCTGAGCGTACCCTACTTCTTGAAGGCACCAATTTTGAAATTATTAATAAAGAATTGCACGACCTTATAGAAATTGTACGCAATACCTTCGCCGATGCTATTGAGGCATTCCGTGCCGCAGACCCAGACCTTGCCCTCAAAGTACGCCAATATGAAGATGAAGCCGCCCTACTTGACGTGCGCATCATGCATAGCCTTACAAAAATGATTGAAAAAGGCACCCAACCCGAGGCCGCCATTTATATTATTCTTATTAGCCGCTCCCTTAACCGTGTTTGGCGCAGAGCTATGAACATTGCAGAGCATACTTACTTTATCTACACGGGCATAAATCTTAAGCATAAGCCCATACAATAATTTATTAAACACAAAAAAAGGCGTCTTCATAAGACGCCTTTTTTAATTCTCAATATGCCAACCATGCTCACGCAAGACAGCCTCTGACACAGCACCATGCCGCCTTATACAAAGCTTATTATCACCCAAGACTTGCACCAAGGTTGAAGCAAGCAAGCCCTGCGGTTTTGGCTCACCCAAGATAATTCCGTCAGTTTGATTTATAAAATCCGTAGGTAATTGTTCATAATCCGTCACAGGCTCCTCACCGCTAATATTAGCACTGCTACACACAAGCACATCACCCACGTCTTGCGCCAAAGCCAAGGCCAATGGATGCGATGATATACGCACAGCAACCTTGCCAGTATTCGCACTAACGATGCTTGGTACCACCTGTTTTGCTTCACTAATAAGCGTTAGCGGCCCAGGCCAAAATTGTTTGGCAAGTTGCCTTTCTATTTCAGTAAGTTCTGCAACACTCTCCACTTGGGGCATATTGGCCGCAAGCACAGGAATAGGCCTTAACCTTGGTCTATTTTTTACCTCATAAAGTCGCTCAAGTGCTACCATTGCACCAAGGGCACAACCCACAGCAAAAAATGTTTCCGTAGGGTAAATAACAAGACCGCCCGCTCTTAAACAGTGGACACCCTCATCAAAAGAAAGTATTTTAGTTTTGTTATTCATATTAAAAATCGGGGGATAAATGGCCCTAAAACCTTTACGCATTATTTCAGTGGGCGCACTCAAAACCAAGCACTGGAAAGACGCCGCAAATCACTACACAAAACGCTTACAGCATTGGCGCAAGCTTGAACATAAAACTGTAAAAGACGGCGACTCTGCCCTACCCGTTGCCGAGCGCAATGCCAAAGAAGGCCAAAAAATAATCACCACCCTTAATCCTAAGGACTATATCATCTGCCTTGATGAACACGGTAAAAGCATAACTTCAAAGCAACTGGCAGCCCTCTTACAAAATCTTGAAAACCGCACCCCTTGCTTTATCATTGGTGGGGCTTTTGGCCTTGATGACGCAGTTAAAAAAGCTAGCCACTACACCCTATCGCTTGGGCCCATGACCCTACCCCACGAGCTTGCGCATGTGCTCTTACTTGAGCAACTTTATAGAGCAGAAGCCATTTTGCGCAATATACCCTATCATCATGA
>CAYJNE010000287.1:0-1983 GCA_964371345.1 uncultured Desulfovibrionaceae bacterium
GGCTGTGGCGAATGTGTAGACGTATGTCCTGTAGAAGTTTATGAACTTCAAGACGGCAAGTCTGTACCTGTGAACGAAGAAGAATGTCTTGGCTGTGAGTCTTGCGTAGAAGTATGCGAAACTGGCGCTGTTAGCATCGAAGAAATGTAATTTATTTTGACATGTTAACCTAGGTTAACTAGTACAAAATCATTGCCGTCGGGCGTATTGCACGCTCGGCGGCATTCTCATAAGCACAAACAAAAATAAATATTATGATACCAGACCTTTCTGATATATTTGCTCGATATGAAGCCCTTGTGGCAGAGGTGGACAATATCTTTGAGCACATCCGCCAAGCTCACCCTGATTGTGTAATTTGTGAGGTGGGTTGCAGTGACTGTTGTCACGCTTTGTTTGACCTGTCCTTAGTGGAGGCCATGTATATTAACCATGCCTTCATCAAACAAATTCCATATGGTAAGGAACGCTCAGATATTTTAACCCATGCCGCAGAACTTGACCGCAAAGCCGTACGTGTAAAACGTGATTTTTATCGTGCTTCCAAGGATGGCAAAAGTGCTGAGGATATTATGGCAGATGCCGCACTCCTACGCATGCCCTGTCCCTTGCTTGATAAAGATTCAAAATGTATATTATATGCTAATCGCCCCATTACCTGCCGCCTCTATGGCGTGCCGTTGAATATTAATAATACTGGTCATGTATGCGGTAAAACTAAATTTTTAAAGGGTACAAATTACCCCACTGTGCATATGGCAGCCATTCAAGATAGACTTGACGGACTGTCAAAGGACATTGCCACCGCCGTTAAAAGTAGATTTAAAGAACTTCACCAAGTATATGTGCCCATGTCTATGGCAATACTTAATAATTATAATGAGCAATACCTCGGTATTGGCAAAGCTAAGAAGGAATAATCCATGCTGGACTTAATTCCTGCATCTGTGTTTCGTGATGGCACGCCTCAAACTCTTAATGAAGAACAAGAGGAATTAAAGCGTGGTATTTACGAAAAAATGAACCCTAGGCGGCGTAAATTTGTTGACCGCATAGGCTATGATAATTGGGATCCTTTTCAAAAACCCAATGATCCTTTGGACATTCGCCTTGATGCAACTAAACGTACCACGCAACAGCTTGTACGTGAATTTTTGCAAGTGGCAGCTCAAAGAGAAAACTATAGCAATGACTACGGACGAGGTGCTTTAGAATGTGCCCTCGGCGTTGTAAATAGAGATGAAAAATACTTAGGTATTTTTGATTTTTGCCTTTGGTATCACGACTTACTTAAAAAAGAAGGACATATAAAATGAAAAATAAATACGACGACATAGATGAATACATTGCCGACTTAAAGGATGCACTTGAAAAAAACGAGCAATGCGCCAACCACCATTATAACCTTGGCCTTGCCCTTTTAACCAAGCGTGATTTTGTGGGTGCTGAAGAAAGCTTTTTGTCAGCAGTACGCCACTCCCCACGCCTTGCTGAAGCCTTTGTACAATTAGGCGGCATTTGCCTTGAGCGTGGCGACCTTGACGGCTGCCTACGCTATAATGAAGAAGCCGCTAATTGCCGTGCCAAATTCCCAGTACCTTGGGGCAATATTGGTTTTGTACACCTTCAACGTGGCGAGCCAGACAAAGCCATTGCCGCTCTTAAAAAAGCCATTAAATGGGAACCAAACTTCATCCAAGCCCACAATGCCCTTGCCACCGCCTTCTTTATGCAGGGTGATTATGAAGCAAGCGAAGCCGCCTGCAATGAAGTTATACGCCGTGAACCTGGTTTTGCACCTGCATGGAACAACCTTTCCCTTGCTCTTTTTGAACAAGGTAAATTTGACCGCTCAGTGGAAGCCGCAGACAAAGCCATTGCCGCTGGTTTTGAAGTTCGTCCAGAATTTCTTGCCGACCTTGCACCTCATAGAAAATAATTTTTTAACTTCTTAATATTTTTCTGGGGGAAGGGACTTGTGCC
>CAYJNE010000288.1:0-1982 GCA_964371345.1 uncultured Desulfovibrionaceae bacterium
GCGACTATGTAACAGGCCCACGCATCATCACCGCAGAAACTAAAAAAGAAATGAAGCGTGTACTTACTGACATTCAAACTGGTCGCTTTGCGCGTGACTTCATTCTTGAGGCCCGTGCTGGTTATCCAATGTTTAAATCCACCCGCAGACTTGAAGCTGAACACAGCATCGAGCAAGTGGGCGGGCGTTTGCGTGAAATGATGCCTTGGCTTAAAAAGAAATAAATTGTAGCATTAAAAGACACTTCCCCTCATACGAGGGGGAGTGTTTAACACATATCGGAGTATCCATGCCTGTAAAATGCTTTAGTATTGGCCCTCTGGAAACAAATTGCTATATTGCATATAAGGATAATTTTGCCGTTGCCATTGACCCAGGCGGCGATCCTAAATCCGTAGTTCAATTTCTAGCCAATAATAAAATTAAGCTTGTGGGCATTTGCCTCACTCATCTACATTTTGACCACCTCTACGGCGTACAAAGCCTACATACTGCCACCAACGCACCTATTTTCTCACCTCCGGATGATGAGTTTTTACTAGAAAACGAAGCCGGTAAGGGCGGCATGTGGGGTTTTCCTAGGGTAAATGAATTTACCGCATCCCCACTCACAGCAGGAGAACACAAACTCGGCCCCATTACCTTTACAGCTTTGCATACACCTGGGCACACCCCTGGTAGTATGTCACTATACTTTGCTGACCTTAATGCTGTCTTTAGCGGTGATGTGCTGTTTTATCGGGCTATAGGTCGAGCTGACTTGCCTGGTGGTAACCATAACACTCTTATTGAATCTATCCGTGAAAAATTATTCACCCTTCCTTCGGAAACGGTGGTTTATCCAGGACACGGGCCAGAAAGTTCCATAAGTGATGAAAAAAACAATAACCCCTACTGCGGATCCTTTGTGAGGTAAATTATGTCAAGTACTCCCCCCATTCGTGTTTTAGCTTGTAGCCCAAGAGCCAAAGGTAACTCTGACTTCATGGTGCACAATTTTGTGCAAGGCGTGCGTAGTGCTGGTGGAGAGGTTGAAATTACCTTCTTGCGTGATTACAATATCTTGCCTTGCACTGTCTGTCATGCTTGCTTTGAAGACCCTAAGAGCAAATGTATTCTCGATAGTCGTGATGACACGGCTAAAATATTCGCCCAAATCCAAGAAGCACCACTGGTATTTCTTGCAGCCCCCATTTTCTTCTATCATCTTCCAGCGCAGTTCAAAGCCTTTATTGATAGGGCGCAATGTCACTGGGCCAAGCGTGAAAAACTACTCAAAGCTGGTAAATTCACACCCAACCCCAATCCAAAACCAGCCCTTGCAGGCCTTGTAGCCGCAAGAACTCGTGGCGACAAGCTGTTTGAAGGTAGCATCCTAACTTTACAATATTTCCTTGATATGTTTGACATAAAACTACACGAAACTTGCCAAATGTCTGGCTATGATCAACCAGACGACCTTGCCGCCGACGGTGTTGCCTGTTCACGCCTATTTGAGCTTGGAGCCAAAGCCCAAGCCATGGTTGTTGAAAACTGTGGTCGCCAAGATTGATGAGCAATTTTTGCAAAACATATTCAGCCGCACTATGGAACACCATATGCGGCTGTTTTTTTGCTGAAAAACGCTGTATCGCCTGCCATGCCCCCTTTGTCCCCGTTGAACAAAACTACCTTTGTTCCCACTGCGCCCCTCACATTAATAAAAAACAAGACCCAGTTTGCACCTTGTGCGGGCATAAATTATACACAAATACAAATATTTGCATCGAATGCACCCAAAAGCCACCACCTTGGGATGCTTTAAGCTTTTACGGGCAATATGATAAATTAATTAAGGCTATTATTCTAAAATATAAATTCTCAGCTAATTTTTCCATGCTACCATTATTATCCCACTATCTTTTTGAAGCCTGCAAAAATTTGCCTGCCTGTGACTTAGTAGTTCCCATGCCAAGGCATGAAAAACGCCTTGTGGCAGAAGG
>CAYJNE010000289.1:0-1979 GCA_964371345.1 uncultured Desulfovibrionaceae bacterium
ATCATCCATGACGAGCGTGACTCAATAATGCCTTATTAGAGACCTCAGCATAATTTATTATGCAGAGGCTCATGGAGCGTTGGCACAAGCCAATGCGACCAAAAATCAAGAATAGGGCGAGCTTTGCTTGCCCGTTCCTGCCCAAAGGGTGCGAAGCATAGCCGTTAGTCGAGCTTGCGAGACTTACGGATACAGAGAGCAACGCAAATGATTGATTTTTATGCCTTTCCGCCAAGACAGCTTTGCTGTCTTTAGGCGCGCAAACACCACGAAGTGGTGTTTGTATACCATTGGTTAAGAAAACACGATTTAATCAGTGTTTCCTTAAATACCTTTAATTCTCAAGTGGAATATTAGTCCAAATTTCATTGGTGTTTACAATAAATATCAACTTAAATGACCACGTTGCCGCATTTACACTACGAATAAAATGCGATGTTTTATACTTAAACTCTTTTTGCACATTGCTCATGGCTCCAAAAAAATTGCGCATGGTAACTCGCTCTGCACCTGTCCAACGAAACATGCCAACATCCATTACCTGCTCTATAAGCCTTAAATATTGATAGCCACCCTCATTATTCTGCATGCTTTGGTTATAGGTAACATTCACGTCAGTAATAATATCGCCCTTGGTATTTATAAATAACTGCACCCCACGACCATAATCCACAAAATATCCACTTGCTATTTCACGCGCGCCTTCCAGCGTGACAAATTGTGTTTCATTCTTTGACCAGAAGCGTTGAAAAGCCTCCCAACGAAATTCTGGCGGACGCTTTGTTTCCTTTTCATACTCAGCACATGAAACCATAAAAAAGCAACAAATTAAAACACTAAGACTTGCTATTATCCTCATACTTTTTGCTCCACTTTATTCTTATCCTCCCAAGGTGGTGGAGGCCGCCAAACCCAAAGCAAGCCAAGTAGTGGAATAATGCCCACAACTTCTGCAACCAAACGCCCAGTTATGGGCAATAATACCCACCAAAGACTAAAGGCAATGCTTGGAACAATCACCACAATGCCCCATTGCGTCAAACTTAAAGGCTTTGCCTTGTATTGAAAAAATGACACGGTGCAAATGGCTACCCAAACCTTGGTTAAGGTAATGGCAAGGGCAGCACCTTCAAGGGGCATCATGGGCGTAAAATACGCGCAAAGTGCTATATTAAGAGCAAGCCCACTGGCATAAAACAATAATAATATTCTATGATGACGCATGCTTATCATGGCATATGCTGCCAAATTATGTAAAAAAGCCGTTGCAATACATGGGGTTAGGATGCGTTGAGCTGTGACGGCAAGTTCATAATTAGTGCCATAGATAAATGTTAAAATACGGTCACTTTCAACACAGATAATATAGATGAGTGGCATGCAAGCTGCCCACAAGCTGCGTGCTGTTTTGCCAGTTAAAATTTGAAATTCCTTGCGATCTGTATCCCAAAGCTTTGCCATTACAGGAAAAACAACCTTAGCAAGTAAGGTTGTGGACACAAGCACAGAAAGACCGTCCACCACTTCCCACGCAACACTATAAGCCCCAACCGCCGCGTCACCACCATATTTTTTCAAGAAAAATACATTGAGCTTATTATAAAGTATTGCACAAGCAGAAATGCACGTAAAAACAATACCATTACGCCACTGCTTCAATATGGGGTCAAGGCCTGCAAGGCTTACGCTTGTAAGTGGATTACGCCCAAGAGCACTTAGGGCAATGATAATTAATATTATGGATTCAAGCGGTTTATATAGAGCGATATAGATTGGAGGTGCATCAAAAAGCACCAAGATAATACCAGTACCAATGCCCACAAGACTAGCAGGAATGCGTATACGCATTTCAACATCTTGACGGCCTCTGGCTTGGCAAAGTGCGAAAAAAGAATCGGCTAAGGCATCCAGCCCAAGGCCACCTGCAATGGCCATGATAGTTATGCGAAGTTCATGACTGTAACCTTGAGAACCTGTAA
>CAYJNE010000290.1:0-1975 GCA_964371345.1 uncultured Desulfovibrionaceae bacterium
CCACAACGCTCACACGGGCTAAGCTCCTGCCCCATTTCTGCTTCTTCTCTAGCAAATACTGGGCGTCCTCTTTGTAAAAACCCTTGATAAAAGTCTAGTTTTCGTCCAGGCATGGCCTCTTCTAGCTGTTGCCACAAATGCTTATGATAGGTGAAACTTGCCCCTCCACTATACGGGCAAGAGGCATAATGATGTTCAATGCCCATAAGAAAGCCATAATTAGCCGTTTCAAATTCTGTGAGTCGCCAAAGGGGTTTTACCTTACGGGCAAAGCCAGATTCTGCCTCAAGTAGTGGCCCTTGGTCAGATAGATAGGCCGTATCCCAGCGTATGGTATTGCTAAAAAGCCTTGCCACCTCATCATCTAAATTATGACCCGTGGCAAGGGCGGTGAAGCCATGATCCATGGCGACTTTATTGAAAAAATAGCGTTTAATTTTACCACAAGCTGAGCATATGGGCCGCTTAAGCCTAGCCTTAACCAAGGGTATGGCAAGACCTTCGGCCGCCATTTCCTTAACAATAAGCTTAAGGCCGTGTTTAGCGCAAAAATTTTCCACCACCTTGCGGGTAACTTCGGACGAATTAGGAATGGAGAGGTCAATGTGCAAACCCGTAACATTATAGCCCAAGCGTGAAAGCTCAAACATAAGGGCAAGCGAATCCTTACCACCAGACAAAGCTACGAGAATACTATCATCATGAGTGAAAAGTTTTTGAGACTTGATGCCCTTTTCCACTTGTCGCTCAAAAAATTGCAAAAAGCATGGGGTACAAAAGCCCGCATGATGACTACGCAAGCTAACTACTGCTACTTCTTTGCAAACCTTACATTTCATTCTTGTTCCTGAATTTTATTTTGAGCTGGCAAAACCCAACCGTGACGAGCAATGCAACCATAATAAAGGCTTGAGTATTGCTCTAAAAGGCGTGATATATTTGCATAACCGTGCATACTTGAACTGAGTTTACCATAGTGCTCTCTTCGCTCAGGGTTACTCATAAATTCAATCATAACAGCGGCTAGCCGCTGCGGATCTAAAGTGGGTAAAATGAAGGCATTACCAGCATTTACCACTTCCATATGTGCACTCACCGAGGTACAAATGACGGGCAAGCAGGCACTCCACGCCGCCATGAGCGCAGCTATATTACCCTGCGCACCGCTATGTGTATTTATAATAACTTGCGCATATGGGAGTATATTTTCAAGGGGTTGCTCACCCAAAAGGGCTAAACGTGAAGAAACACCAAGAGACTCAGCCTCAGCAAAAACTTGCTCAAAGCATGAGCCTGTGCCCACAACACGAACTTCCCATTGGGGCAAATGCGGATGTTGCCAAAGCGCAGACATGGCTTTGAGTAAAAAATCAATACCAGAATTTTCTTCCAAGGGCTCCAAGGCCACAAATATCCAACGTTTAACTTCGCCCTTGGGCTGAGAGGTCAAATTATCACAAGCTGTATAAATAACTTCGACTTGCGCTGGGTCAATGCCAACTTTGGCCCAAGCGTTGGCAATATATTTACTGGGGTAAACAATCTTCTTTGGCAAAGCCCAATATGCAGGGAGCACCTTTGCATTTTGTTTTGGTAAATCAAAGCAAGTGTGCAAAATCAAGGTGCTATTTTCAGGACGTAAACGAATGAGCCTTTGTACAAGTGGGAGGCAATCTTCCGCAAAACTGTGTATACATACAGGCTGGCTACGCTTTTGCCGCCAAAATAGTTTTAGCAAAGCAAATAAGCCTGGTTTTTTATCATTTTCACCTAGAATTGATACAGTGCGTAGTTTTTGCTCACTAGCCTTTTGCATAAGCATACTTGAGGCGGGGCAACACACATGCGGCACAAAGCCAAGCTCTTTTAAGCGCAAGGCTAAGGCCAAAAGCTCACTTTGAGGGGATGCAAAATCCTTAGCACTGTCGAGCAAAAATATGCTTAATGGGGCTTGCTTGCGCTCGCTCCCAGCAGA
>CAYJNE010000291.1:0-1953 GCA_964371345.1 uncultured Desulfovibrionaceae bacterium
CAATGGTCCAGCCATTTTCTCTATTATAACCTTCGCACCACCAACCATCAGATACACTTAGATTTATGCCACCATTAACTGGTACTTTTTGTCCGCTTGTACCAGAGGCTTCATGGGGGCGGCGTGGGGTGTTTAGCCACACATCGCAACCTTGAGCCATGACTCGGGAGATGGCAAGACTGTAGTCTTCGATGAAGAATATGCGTCCAAGGAAACGATCTTCTTGAGCATATTTAATGACTTGTTGTATAAGTTCAATGCCTGCGTGGTCTGCGGGGTGAGCTTTGCCAGCAAAGACGATGATAACACGCTTACCAGCTTGGTTGAGTAGCCTTTCAAGCCTGTCTGGGTCTGCAAAGAGCAGTGTAGCTCTTTTGTATGGGGCAAAGCGGCGAGCAAAGCCGATTATGAGAGTATCTGGTTTGATATTCTTTTTCAGGCTTTGTTCTTTTTCCATGGGGATATTATATTTGCGCATGAATGCTGGCACTGACACACGCAAGGTATCAAGCAAGGCTTCTTTTTGTTGTAGCTTTGCTGTCCAGTATTCATCATCAGGAATGTCATTGATTTTATTCCAGATTGGGTCATTAGGTTCGGCACTCATCCAACCTTCACCAAGGTAATTATCAAGGATAAGTTTAATGGGATTACCCACATATGATGGGACGTGTACGCCATTGGTAACGTGCTTAATTGGTATTTCAGGGATGGGAACACCCTTCCAAAGTCCATGCCACATATGCTGTGACACTATGCCATGTATGAGGCTAACGCCATTGGCACGACTGGCAGTTTTTAGAGCAAGTACAGTCATTTCAAAGCTACCGCCACGCTCTGGTCCATCAATGCGCCCAAGGCGTAGGAATTCCGCCCAAGAAAGTCCCATTTGTTCAGCATAATTAGTGAAGTAGCGTTCCATAAGATCAAGGCTAAAGCGTTCGTTACCAGCGTCCACTGGGGTATGGGTTGTGAAGACTGTATTGCTGCGAACACGTTCAAATGCTTCATTAAATGTTAATTGCTGCTCATGCATATAAGCCCGAATGCGCTCAATTACCATGAAGGCTGAATGTCCTTCATTCATATGATATACAGCGGGCGTAATATTTAACTTACGCAGCATGCGTACGCCACCCATACCAAGCAAGATTTCTTGTTGAATGCGCAAATTACGGTCTGCCTCATAGAGTCTTGCTGTAATTCTGCGATCTTCTTCAGTATTTGCTGGTACATCTGTATCCATAAGATATAGGGGAATGCGACCAACTTGCACTCGCCAAATTTGGGCGTAAAGTATGCGACCTGGCATTTCAATATCCACCAAGATGGGTTTGCCTTCAACTTGGTCTGTAACACAATGCACAGGTAAGTGTGCAAAATTATTCATTGGGTATAGTGGAACTTGCTTGCCTTGATTATCAATACTTTGGCGGAAGTAACCATTTCTATAGAGTAGGCCAACGGCCACCAAGGGTAGGCAAAGATCACTTGAAGATTTTAGATGGTCGCCTGATAAAACTCCTAAGCCACCAGAATAAATGGGCAATGATTCATGCAATCCATATTCTGTAGAGAAATATGCCACAGGCTTATTGGCACGTAAATTTACATTTACGTCCTTACAAGGAATGGCCATATACGCATCAAACTCTTCCATAACTTGCTGGTATTTTTCCATGAAAACAGCATTTTTTGTAAGTTCCACCATGCGTTTTGGATTAACTTCTTCAAGAATGCGCAAAGGACTATGTCCAGTGCTTGCCCAAAGTGAGGGGCTAATGCCTGCAAATAATTGGCGTGCAGTTATATTTGTTGACCACCATAAATTGCGAGCAAGCTCATGTAAGCGACTAATCTTTTTTGGTATTTCAGAAATAGCTGTGATGGGTCGCAAATGTGGTATGGTTGAAGATGTTGGAGTTAGGGTATGCATGAGCCTTTCTTGGCGGC
>CAYJNE010000292.1:0-1905 GCA_964371345.1 uncultured Desulfovibrionaceae bacterium
CATTTTTCTAAATTTGAGTTTTTTTGTTTTATATGCCATTGACCAAGTGCTTAATGGTATTATTTTTTGACTACCTATGCGGTTGCATGGGAATGTTAGTGGCATGGCTTTGTAATGGAGGAAGACAATGAGTGTTTCATATAAAGATTATTATCAAGTACTTGGGGTTGAACGTAAATCCTCAGGTGACGACATTGCAAAGAGTTTTAAAAAACTAGCCCGCAAGTATCACCCCGACTTAAATCAAGGTGATGCCAAAGCAGAAGAAAAATTTAAAGAAATTAATGAAGCCTACGAAGTATTAAAAGACCCAGAAAAGCGTAAATTATACGACCAATTAGGCCATAATTGGCAACATGGTCAGCAATTTAAGGGTGCACCTGGTTTTGAAGGTTTTAACTTCAATTTTGACGGGCAACAATTTAATAATGGCGGGTTTTCAGACTTTTTTGAAGTATTGTTTGGTCAAGCAGGTGCTAGAACAGGGCAAAGAAGCACCCGCAGTGGCGGCTTTGGGCCTGACCCATTTGGCGGCTTTTCAAGAAGGCAAAGAAAAGGCAATGATGTTGAAGCAGAAATATCCATTAGCCTTGAAGATGCCCTAAAAGGTGGGCGGCGCAATATTACCCTTAGTGGTGCGCAAGGCCCTCGCACCTTGGAAGTGAATATACCAAAAGGTGTACGTCAAGGGGCCAAATTGCGCTTGTCTGGTCAAGGCGAAGCCGCACTTGGTGGCATTGCTGGAGATCTTTTTTTACGCATCAAATTCCTGCCGCACCCCAATTTTAGCGTGGACGGCATGGATATAACATATGATTTAAACCTCACCCCATGGGAGGCAGCCCTTGGTACCACAGTGCGAGTGCCTACACTTGAAGGTGAGATTGATATGAATATACCAGAAGGCACGTCCTCTGGAGGGCGTTTTCGCCTGCGTGGACGTGGGCTTGGGCCAGAGTCTGCCCGTGGTGACCAAATGGTTAGGGCCATGATTAAAACACCAGAAAGCATTAACGAAGAACAAAGGGAGTTATGGCAAAAGCTCGCTGAAATATCTGACTTTTCGGCTAGATAATTTTTTACGAAATTCTAATTAACACGCTTATTGTGTATGGTTATATTTTTATTTTAGCGGCCTTACGGCCTTTTCGTTACTTTTAGACGCTGTTGCGGTATTTACCTTTTTCCTTGTGATGTGGGCCATACCCTTGAATATAGAAAATAATACATTAATTGTATATAATTACCCAGAAAAATAAATAAAAACAAGGTGAAATTTATGGATATAAACAAATATACAGAAAAAGCTCGTGAATCCATTGGCGAGGCGCAAAGTATTGCCGCTGGCATGGGTCATCCTGAAACGGATGTTGAGCATTTGGCCCTTGCTCTTATGAAGCAAGAAAAAGGCATAGTGCCCCGTATTCTTGAGCATATGGGCATTCAGGTGCGCGCACTCACAGTAGCCATTGAGAACGTTTTGCGCAAACGCCCTTCGGTTTCTGGTGGCACCATGGATGCCAATAAAATAGTTATCACCCAGCGTATGGGGCGTGTTTTAGCCGATGCTGAGGCTGAGGCTAAGAATATGAAGGATGATTATGTAAGCGTTGATCATCTTTTTGCGGCTTTGTCTGATCAGGCTGTGGCTTCACCACTTGGTGATTTATGGCGTGAATATTCCATTACTAAGGCTAAATTTGTCATGGCTATGGAAGAATTGCGTGGTGGCAAACGTGTTACCAGTGCCAACCCTGAAGATACTTTTGAGGCTCTAAGCAAATACGGGCGAGACTTGGTGGAAGCCGCAAAGCTTGGTAAAATGGACCCTGTTATTGGGCGTGATTCTGAAATTCGCAGGGTCATACGCATTTTATCACGCCGCACCAAGAATAATCCTGTGCT
>CAYJNE010000293.1:0-1877 GCA_964371345.1 uncultured Desulfovibrionaceae bacterium
GAACCACCTGTATTAAAACGCCAAGTTTGCTGCCAAGGACGTTCATCCCAAAGGTATCGCTTGGGACTAGACATACCAGTATTGCCCTCAGCACAAACAGTTTGTGTGGCAAGGCGTGCGGCCTCTGGCCCAATACGCACAGCAGAAGGCCATGCAAAGGCTGGCATACGCTTACCAGAACGGCGGCTTAAGGCATCATTGCCAAACTGGGCTTCTGCAAATTCAATACGAGTTTCAAAAGGATCGCTATAAATATTTTCTGGCTTGCTAATATCACGTAATTCTAATAAATAGCTGTCATTTAAGTTGGTTACGCGTTGAGGTAGAGTTTC
Organism: uncultured Desulfovibrionaceae bacterium; assembly: GCA_964371345.1. Classification (GTDB taxonomy): domain Bacteria; phylum Desulfobacterota; class Desulfovibrionia; order Desulfovibrionales; family Desulfovibrionaceae; genus CAYJAD01. Next base: position 333 of record CAYJNE010000293.1, read on the forward strand.
AACCAAGATGCCAGTTGTGCGTGAATTACCAATATCTAAGATTAAATCAACTTCCACTGGTTGATCACGCTCAGGATTAATAACCTGCACTCTAAGGCCTTGAATTGCTATGCGAATTACCTCAAGCCATGTAAGGTATGCGGCTAAATGCTCCAGCACATGCTCATTGTCATCACGCCAAGAACCACGCCCACGATGTCTTTTGCTTCTGTAATCATCATAGATATTTAAAAGCCATTCATCCACCCAAGGTGCATTTAAAAACCACGCATTGTCACGCACATGATGGGCTAGGGCAAACATGCCATGAGCAGAAACATCACGTGGTGAAAGTGCGTGATAATGTTCACCATTTTCATCATTAACTTGTATTTGCTCTGGTGGTGTTTCCACATTTGTATCAAAAACAATGGTTAGGTGTAGGGTGTTATCGTCGCATTGAGTAAACCTAGCTCTTGCCCAATTGGAGGGGCCGCATTCATAACGCTCGCCGCCATCGGGCCATTTTTGCTCTCTAGTGCGTAAAAATGGTAGGGGAATCCAAGCATTTTGCCATATTTCAAGTACACGCCTTATATCCATTTCGTACTCAGAGTCACAATATGCACCAGTTATTTGATCAATAAAATTATCAGCGTCTTGCTCTAGGCAACGCAAATAATGCTGGTAACGCCCTGCATTTTCGTCAGTATTTTCTTGTTTTTTATCTTCACGAAAATAGCGACGCAAGCGTGGGAGTTCATCAAGCTTTAGCTTAAAATCCAAAAATTGAGGGCAACCGCCCGGAATTAGACTAACAGATGTATTTTGCATATTATTTCCTATAAAACTTGGCATCCCATTTGTTTTTCTTGCCACCTTTTTCTTGACCCTTACAATTGGTGGAACTGTCATCACCAGTACAATTTACACTTTGCGGCACATAGGCATTACCACCAGGGCAGCGTGCTTGCACACCTTCCATAATTAAGTTTCCACTACCGTCAAACTTGGCCTGCACACCACCAGAACAAACAGAACCATTGTCCTCACGTATAAGGCGGCGGCCTTGACCGTTTTTATCAAAACAATATTCAGCTATAATGGGTTTGCCAGTGCGTGAGTTGAAAAGGCCAGTCTCACTACGCCAGCAACCTTCAAGAAAACTTACATCATTTTTATCCTTGGCATCCTCTGGGATTTGCAAAGGGTCGTCTTTTTTTGGCTTTTCTTGCTTTGGCTCTTGTTTTTTAGGCTCAGGCTTAGGCTCTTGTTTTTTAGGCTCAGGCTCAGGCTTAGGCTCAGGTTTTGGCTCTGGTTTTGGTTCAGGCTTTGGTTCAGGTTTAGGTTCTTCCTCTGGTGTCATGGCTAAGAAAGGCTCTTGCATTGGTGGTTCTGCCATAGGTTTTTCTGGTTCAGGTTCAACAATGGCAGGTGGCTCTGTTAAAGGAGGCTCAATAGGCTCTTCCTTTGGTGGTTCAAGCACTTCTGGCTCTTTGGGTTTGCATAAAAGTGCTTTTTGCTCTAGTTGCAAACGTAGGGCTTCAAGCTCAGATAACAGTTTAT
>CAYJNE010000294.1:0-1876 GCA_964371345.1 uncultured Desulfovibrionaceae bacterium
TGCTATGGGCAAGGCAAGTCTACCCTGTGCAAAGCTTTGCAGAATTTGAAGTTTTGGTGCGCACTGTGGCCTTTCAAGTCATATCCCTCTGCACAACCACTGGCTTTGCTAGCGAAAATTATGCCCTCTGGCCCACATTTACCCTTGGGATATTACTCATTGTTGGGCTTGTGGGGGGCTGTGCTGGCTCAACTGCTGGTGGCTTAAAAATGCTTCGCTTGCACATTCTAACTCGCTTTGCCATGCTTGAAAATTTCCGCTTCTTGCACCCTCGCTTGGTGCGCCCATTTAAGATGGATAACAAGAGCGTACCCTCCGCAGTGGTTATGGCTGTAATTGCGTATTTTCTTTTATTTATGGGGCTTTTAGTGTTTTGCACTTTATTTTTGTTGATGTTTAATCTTGATTTAGAAACAGCATTTACGGCGAGTTTGTCATGCTTATCCAATGTAGGGCCTGGGCTTGGCAGCGTTGGGCCAGTGGATAATTTTAATCATATACCAGCGGCGGCTAAATGGGTGTTGAGTGGGGCTATGCTGCTTGGAAGATTAGAAATTTATGCCATATTAATACTCTTTACCCCTGACTTTTGGAAACAAAGAGCTTGGTAATTGTATATTACTTCTTTAGTTTATCCGTATTTACTTTTCTCTCCACCTTATGAACATCCGCATAAAGACATTTGTCATGCGGTGCTAGCAAGCTAGCACCATGCACATAATTTTGAGTAATTTTGCGGTATTTTCCTTTTTCCCGCTGGCTGCGTCAAAATCAACTTTTTGAACGCACGTATTTATATACGCTCTGCCTTCCAAAAGTTAATTTTTCCTTGCCAGCGAAAAAAATCAAAAATACGCACAAAATTCCTCAAAAAACAGCCCCTCGGGTTTTTGTTACATGCTTCGCATTCCACAAAAACCCAAGGCCCTGAAGGGCTTTTATTAACCCGTTCCTTGTACCATACTTACATTTAAAGCAAAGGACATATACCTTACTTTGATTTCTCGGGAACATCATTACAACGGTATGTTCATTCGTGCTATGCCGCCATGGGTAGACTTTAGGCTACCCATGGCCCGAAGTAGATCGTCTGAACGCAGTGAAGACAGCTGCGAAGGGATACGGCCATAGCCGAATGCCCAAGCGGGGGGAGGGGGTTTGCAAAGGGGAACGGGGGACTGCTAAGTCCCCCCTCTCCTTTGCCCACTGCGGAGCAGGCCCAAATAAATAAAAAATGATTCTACCTAGATTAAAAATGAAAAAATACAACGGCAAATACCAAACAACATAGGCTTATGTAATGATTTTAATTGGCACAACATAGCGAAAGGATATTAAGCAAAGAACAAACTACTTATCAGTAGTTTGGGCGAGGATAAGCTCAACTTCATCAACTGTAAGCCCTGCATTTTTAGCTATTTGCTTAGCACTTAGGCCACGGCTACGTTGATTTAGGATAAGCTCACGTAAGAATTGTGGTGAGCGGGAAATGCCTTCAGCTTGTGAAACAAGGCGGCGTAATTCCTCTGCTCTTTCTTCTATTTTTTGGTCAAGATTTCTAAGTTCTGCTTGGCGAGATGCAAAGCTTGCCACAAGCTCTCGTTCAAGCTCGGCATTATGCTGAAGGCGAGCAAGCAATAATTCTTGATTGCCTTGCAGGGTTTGCATTAGGTTTTCGCTTCGTTTAAGGCGCAGGAAAAAAAAGACAACAGAGCCCAATAAAATAAGCTCTATTACAGAAAAAAGTATTACTGCCCACATGGAAAGCATTGCTAAACCTTAATATTTAAAAGGTTACCCACCAACGGCGCATTGGAAGGTGTTGGCTCATCATCGGCAGTGTTTTGGCGTTGCCGCCTGCGGCTACCAAATTGCC
>CAYJNE010000295.1:0-1876 GCA_964371345.1 uncultured Desulfovibrionaceae bacterium
CCGTTGCCAAAAAGAACATGGTTTCCATTGGAGGATAATGCATGATAGCCTATGTTGAAGGTCGCCTTGCCCAGCAGTGGGGTAATTCTTGCATCGTTATGACTGAAGGTGGCATTGGCTACGCTATTTCCTTGCCTAACCATACCCTTAGCCATTTGCCAGAACGTGGCGAACCTGCGGCCTTTTACACCAGCTTTCAAGTGCGGGAAGATGCACAAGAGCTATACGGCTTTGAAACATGGGATGAACGCCAAACTTTTGAAATTCTTATTAGCATATCCAAGGTGGGTGCTCGCACGGCCCTTGCCATTCTTTCATTATATCGTCCTGATGATTTGCGCCGCCTTGTGTTTGAAGATGATATGGTGGCCTTAACTAGAGTTTCAGGCATTGGCAAGAAAAGTGCCCAACATATTTTTTTAGAATTAAAATACAAGCTTAAGGTGGAAGAAATACCACCAGCCCTTGCAGGGGCAACGCCTGTTGGCAATGTGTTTAGGGATGTGCTTGATGGCCTGCACAATCTTGGCTATGCAGAGGAAGAAACATTGCCCATAGTTAAGAATATTTTGCAGCAAGAGCCAGACCTTGATGTGTCCTCGGCCTTGCGATCTGCATTAAAATCCCTTGCAATGCTAAGACAATAGGTGAAAAAATGTCTTATTTGAACTCAAGCCTACCCGAAATTATGTCCGAGTCTACAGGGGCAGAAGAATCTGTTCGCCCTCATAGTCTTGATGACTTTATTGGGCAGGAGGAGTTGCGGGCCAATTTGCGCATATACCTTGGGGCCGCCAAAGAAAGGGGCAAAGCCCTTGACCACACGCTGTTTTGTGGCAATCCTGGTCTTGGCAAAACTACCTTGGCGCAAATTATGGCCTCAGAGCTAGGGGTGAATATTGTTTGCACTTCAGGGCCAGTGCTTGAGCGCAGTGGCGACCTTGCGGCAATTTTGACCAATTTATCTCGCCACGACATTCTTTTTGTGGACGAAATTCACCGCATGCCCATTGCCGTAGAAGAAGTGCTTTACCCAGCTTTGGAAGATTTTAAGCTTGACCTTGTTATTGGGCAGGGCCCTGCGGCACGTACTGTCAAAATTGATTTGGAACCATTTACCTTGGTGGGTGCTACTACTCGCATGGGCTTATTATCTTCGCCTTTGCGTGATCGCTTTGGCATTGTGGCCCGTCTTGAATTTTATACACCAGAAGAATTGGCCCGCATTGTAACCCGCACGGCCCACATTTTGGGAGTGAGCATTACCCCTGACGGTGCGGCAGAAATTGGGCGCAGGGCCCGTGGCACACCACGTATAGCCAATAGACTTTTGCGCCGTGTGCGTGACTTTGCTCTCATGCACGATGAAGCTCGCATTACGGACACTCAAGCCGCCCACGCCATGGAGCGTATGGACGTTGACGAGCATGGGCTTGACCAAATGGATAGAAAGTTACTTGAGGTTTTGATAAAAACATATGACGGCGGGCCTGTGGGCATAAAAACCCTTGCTGTGGCTTGCTCTGAGGAAGTGCGCACCATTGAAGATATTTATGAGCCATACCTCATTCAATGCGGATTTTTAAAACGCACCTCACGAGGTCGAATGGCGACTGCTAAAGCCTATAGCCATTTAAAATTACTTTTGAGATGATATTTTTTCAACAGACTGCTAAGGATATAATATGCCAGCCGTAAAACCTACAGTAAAATTGTTAACTCACACTCCAGAGCCGCTTGCTTTGATATATGCAGCATGTCGCCAGTGTTATCATGCTGGTTTTGTTGGTGATATGTGGGAAAAATTGCATGACGGAGATATAGATGTGCAAAAGCAAACCGCCCTTGTGCAAAAAGTTGTGGCCTCTGGGCATGA
>CAYJNE010000296.1:0-1852 GCA_964371345.1 uncultured Desulfovibrionaceae bacterium
ATGCGGCAAAAAACGCACTGGCACAGAAAATGCTTTTACTTTAGTGCCAAACCCTCATGCGGAAAAATTTTCCGTATGGTTTTGCATGTGAGCTTATAAAACACTCACACAGGAGTTATTATGAACAGCGCATTATACATTGGTGCCACAGGCATGAAAACCCATGCCGAAGGCCTAAATGTTGTGACCAACAACCTTGCTAACGTAAGTACCGTAGGCTTTAAACAGCAAATGGCTACGTTCTCTGACCTTATGTATAAAGGTCAGGGTAGTACGGGTAGCGGATGGAATGCTACGGACGATTCTTACGTGGCCATAGGCCAAGTGGGTATGGGTGTACAAGTTGATGCTGTACGCACATCCTTCACTCAAGGCGCATTTGAAACCAGTAATACACTTACTGACCTTGCCATCGGGGGCATAGGTTTTTTTCAAGTCACAGGCCTTGAAGGTGAAACCCTATACACAAGAGCTGGCAACTTCCGCCTTGATGAGGCAGGATTTTTACAATTACCAGGCGGTGAAGTCTTAAATGGCTATCCCATTGATGACACGGGAGCTAAGGGCACACTTGGGCCCATTCAATTAAACCCATTTGACGTCATGCCTGGCAGCGCCTCAACGCAAGTGCAATTGGGGCTTAATCTTGGTAATATTTCAGATGCATCTGCCAGTGCCACCGATCCATATTTTAGTATGGCCAAAAGCTATGACCCAACGGCCCCAAACCCTGCGGGTACGTCTAGCTATACTCAGCCCATACAAATTTATGATGCCAATGGCGAAAAACAAGAACTCACCCTTTATGTTGACGGCACACCCACCACGGCACCAGAAAAGGTTATGGAATTTTTCATAGCTTCCAATGACACAGCTAACGGTGCCACACCACAAGCCCTCATGACAGGGACACTTACATTCAATGCCGCAGGTGAACTTGTGGATATGTCGGCCTTCACACCAACAGACCCAACCACCACCCAAGACTTAACCACTTGGACTACTGCTACTCTATCAGGTGGCTCGCCACAATTAAACTTTAACGGGCAAAATATTACTATAAACTTTGGCTTAACAGCTGAAGGAGATTGGACAAATCCCCCAGCCACCGCTGCCGATGTAGGTATAGACAGTTCTCTCTTACCTAGCATGGGCAAAACTATATTGGCAAGCGATGCCACCACCGCTTATGCTGGCTCCAACAGTCAATTCTTAAGCAATCAGGACGGTTATGGAGAAGGCAGCCTAACTAGCATGGATATTCGGGATGATGGGCGCATTGTGGGTATCTATACCAATGGGCAAACCCAAGATTTATATGAAATTCCCATAGCTCGCTTTACCAGTGAGGACGGCTTACACCGTGAGGGCGGAAACTTCTTTTCTGCCACATCGGAGTCAGGCCTTATGGAACTTGGCGTTGCTGGCACAGAAAACTATGGCACCGTGCACCCTCAGACCTTGGAGCTGTCTAACGTAGATATGGCAAGGGAAATGGTAAATATGATTGTGACCCAACGTGGCTTTCAAAGTAACAGCAAGGCTGTAACCACAGCTGATGAAATGTTAAAAAAGGCCATGGAATTAAAGAGACAGTAAAACTTAAATAACATAAACCTAAAGTATCCCCGTGTGAGGCATGGGGATATTTTAGGTTTAAACAATTACCCTTCAATACCCTGCTTATCATCACCGCTTTCAAGAGGTGTATTAAGTATAGTCTCAGTCTGTGAAAAAATATTAGATAATATGCTATTGGACACAAGCATACCATTTCTGGTTAGGCGTAAATACCCGTCACGAATACGAATAAGCCCATTTTCATGCAAGGCTTGAATAAGTTTTTTATGAT
>CAYJNE010000297.1:0-1851 GCA_964371345.1 uncultured Desulfovibrionaceae bacterium
TCCAAAAGGCGCAACATATCAATGGATTCTGCAAGTTCAAGACTGGTAGGCTCTAAGGCTTCAAAATGTAATAAAGCCTCACGCCTAAAGGGAATTATACACACCTGCTTATGCACCTCTGCAGGAGCTGTGCCATGCATACTGCTGGGTATGGGCAAGCGTGAAAAATAAAGTGCATCGCCTTTGCTATTACTAACAACCTTAATTGTATTGGGATTATTAAATTCTTCCGCACTTTCAATGCTAGTCATAAGGTTAACAACTTGTATTTGCTCATCATCAAGCATGGGTGCAAGGGCTGCATCAATCATACTTGCTGTGACCATAGGCTCATCACCCTGCACCATGACCACAATATCCGCTTTTTTGTTGGTATTTTTTTCAATATACATAAGGGCTTCGGCTACTCTTGAGCTGCATCTGGTGTGATCATCCCTTGTCATAACCACATCGAGGCCCGCATTTATACAATAGTCTTGTATGACCTCATCACAAGTAGCCACATAGCAAGCCGTAAGGCTCTTAGCCATGCTGGTGCGCAAAGCCACATGTCCAAGCATGGGCAAACCATGAATGGGGGCAAGGGGCTTACCTGGAAAGCGGGTGGAGCCCATACGTGCAGGAATAATGGCAATAATATTCATATATTATATTGCTAGTTTATATTGAAGGTGAGCTTACACAGCAGGGCGGGCCGCGCTATTCCACAAAAACACACTATCGGCACCATAAGCAATAAAGGTATAACCCTCAGCTATGAAATTATCCAAGACTTGCTTGTCAGGTTGAGCAATGTGAATGCCCATAATAATGCTATGTGCTCGACATACCTTAATAATATGATGCATAGCCGCCACAAAATCAGGGTGATCAAATTTTCCCACAATATTCATGGATCCAGAAAGGTCATACGGCCCCACCATAATGGCATCAAGGCGTGGGTGCGTAACGATATTTTCAAGATCACGCACAGCATCAATATGTTCAATTTGAGCCACAAAAAATAAATCCTTGGCAACGGTTTTGCGGTAAGTTTCAAAGTCCTTACCAAAAACATTGGCCCTGCAATAACCAAAACCACGCTCCCCACCAAGGTGTGGGTAAAGTGCATTATGAATGGCAGAATTTAAGTGGTCATAATTTTCGATGCGGGGAAAAATCAAACCCCTAGCACCAGCATCAAGGGCCGCCTTAATGGGTATTTTGTGAGCTTCGCTAAGGCGCACAAAGGGCGTTGCCCCGCCGCATTCAATGGCCCTAAAAAGTGAAGGTAAATCAGAATGGCTAAAGGCCCCATGCTCCATGTCTACAACTATCCAATCATATCCTGCACGGGCCATTAACTCTGCCACGTCAGGCGAATTAAATTGTAACCATGAACCCAAGGTAGGCTTACCATGTGCCAATATTTCACGAATATTTTTGATCCCTTTCATAATTCACCTAATTTTGTTGGAATTGTTTATATAAATTTATGCTAAACAATTTATATAAGTTATGCAAGTGGTGCGGTTTAAGGGATAGGGCGAGGGTGTGAATTATATGAAATTAAAAGCCATAAAAAAAGCCCCGACAAGTCGGGGCCTCTTTTATTAAACTTAATTTGTGCGATTTACATGAAAGGATTGGCGAAAAGCAAGATGAAGCTTACAACCAAGGTGTAAATTGCCAAAGATTCGATAAAGGCGAATGCCAAAATCATAGCACCAGTGATTTTGCCGCTAGCATCAGGGTTGCGAGCAATACCTTCACAGGCACCTTTAAGACCAAGACCCATACCAATACCGCAACCAAAAGCAGCAATAGCAATACCAAAGGCAGAGGCAAAAGCTGTGGTAGCAAGACCAGCAG
>CAYJNE010000298.1:0-1845 GCA_964371345.1 uncultured Desulfovibrionaceae bacterium
GTGTATTTTAAGCGCGGTAGGAGTTTATCGAGGCTGCCACCGCGTGGGGCACTAATGATAAGTGCGGGTGAGCCAAGGTCTTTGGCACATTGTTCTGCTTGGCGAATGAGCTTTAGCCCCGCCCCAGTTTTTCTGTATGCTTTAGCCACGAATAAACTTTCTGTAATGGCAATAAGCCTGCCATAGTGCGGCAATTCAGAGGCAATAATTAATACAAAGCCCAAAAGTTTATCATTTTGAAATGCTCCAAACCCATATAGATGCCCGCTATGATTTAAAGCTTTGTATAGTTCAATTTTTTCATGGGGTATGGGTAACTTGCTGTTGGCGCATTCCTCGATATATTCATCTCGCAATGTTGCAAAGTCTGGGTGTTCCATTATTTCAAGAGCTGTGCAAGGCTTAATGTTCATGGTTTTAACCGCTTATATCTACATTCATAACCAAGGCCGATATAGAAAATGGTAGGGCCCGATCTTGCACAATCCAAAGGGTGCTGTCTGTGCTTTGCCCACCACCTGGAATAAAATCCACATCGCCGCTAAAGGGCTCTACAGCTTCGCCCCATGCGGTGGGAACGTATGGAAAATCAAATAGATTTTCTTTACTAGCACCGTATTTGCCACCCACTGTTGCTTGTACTCTAATGCTACATTGTCCAAGGCCGCGCATTTTTCCAAGGCTTGAGCCTGTTTGCAAATCACCTTCCATGGGTTGAGGAGATAGACTTGAGCTAAAGCCAAGGCCCACATGCACTAAGCTTGCGGCATAGGGTAGGGTGATACTACCATTTTTAACTTTAAGCCCTTCGATGGGGCTACCGTCAGCAAGAATTGACACCATGCATCCTTCAAGGTGCTCAAGGCCACTTATGTTGTGGCTGGGGGATGAATTATGCTTGCTTAGTCCGCTATCTACAAAGAAGGCATCTTTTATATTGTCACTTTGTTGCCAACGCTTAGCAAGTTTTTCTAAGTAAAATTTTTCTACGCCATTGATATTCCTTTGTATCACCATGAAAATATCATCGCCGTATTCACCTGAAACCATGACTACAGAGCGCACCTTGCCTTGAGTCATATGTCTGCTCCAGCCCCAAATGTCGTGCTCTTTCATGTAGGTTAGAGCAAGGAGCACACCGTCACTGCGTACAATCCAAATACTTGAGCTCGGTGTTTGTTGATATGCCCACTGGCGTAAATGATAACCGTCAAAGAGGTGCGGAGCCATGATTGATAAGTCATTGCCAGCATAGCCGTCTTTTTCAAGGCTATAGAATAAATCACGCACCCTTGCCCCATGCCTTTGCACATGCATAATGGAATTACCAATGATAATGGGAAAAAGATTGGAACTACCCCAATAACTTTGGGCGGTAATATTTACGTTAGTGGCTGTTATAGCCGCACCTTCGCCGCTGGCTTTGTATTCGCTACCAGAAGTGCCAAGCATTAAATCGCCAAAGCTTGCGGCCCAAGTTATGGCATCAATATTACCAGATGCGATTAGATATTCAACGGGGTCATCGTCTTGCAATGGGCGAGATTTACGAAAATTCTCAAAATCCCCTGAACGCGACATATAGAAAGCTTGGGGGTTTTTAGGAGTTGCGGCAAGGATCATCCTTTGCTGGTGGAATGAGACTATACCAGGGTGATTATCATTTGCAAATGGGTCCCAATCTTCTTTTGGTGTGTCTGCGGTGTTGGCTTCGTAATTATTGTCGGTGAAGGATAATTCTTTACTTATGCCAATGAAGCCAAAATACCCTGCCTCTTCGCGGTAAATATTGTATTCATATGCACCTTCTACGGCTTGCCAAGTTAGGCTTGCATAATCACCCAC
>CAYJNE010000299.1:0-1837 GCA_964371345.1 uncultured Desulfovibrionaceae bacterium
ACGGCACACATAAAGGCTATGCAATTTAAGCCCACTTATGGGCAAGGACACAGCCCACCTAACCGATTGCAAAAAATCCTCCGCACTTTCATGAGGCAAACCAGCCATAAGATGCACACAAACCTTTAAACCACGCTCCGCCGCCATGCGCACAGCCCTTGCGGAATCATCCACACTATGACGTCGATTAATGCGTGTGAGGCTTTGTTCATGGCAACTTTGCAAGCCAAATTCAATCCACAATTCCGCAATGCCACTATTTGCTAAAATGTCCAATTTTTCTTCATCCACACAATCTGGCCTAGTGCCAATGGCAAGGCCCACAGAATTTGGCAATGTGCGCACACTTTCGACCAATTTTTGCAGGTTTTGGGCTGGGCCGTAGGTGTTAGAAAAAGACTGGAAATAGGCTAAAAAATCTCTATCACTGTCCGTTTTGGTATATTTTTCGTGCCAATATCGCCACTGCTCGCCAATACTCATGCCTTGTTGCAAAAGTCCAGAGCCTGCACCTTGGGCATTGCAAAAGATGCATCCAGCATGGGAAAGAGTGCCGTCCCGATTGGGGCAGGAGGCACCTGCATCCAGTGGAATTTTTTGGACCCGTTTTCCAAATTTGCGTCTACAGTATGTAGCCAATGTGTGCCAAAGTATCATAGTACATACCTTTACAAGTATTTTTTGCTTTCGTATAGTTTTTGTTTTTTTGGCAAAATTTTTGAACTTTGTAAGATAGTTATTGACTTTATAGCCTTTTTTGACATATCTTTGGAGAGGAGCCTATGGCCCCCCATAATTTTTACTAATGTTTTTCATATAAATATTTATAATTATAAGGCGAATTGAGACACATGGCTAAAATTTTAGATTCAATACTAGGTATATTTTCCAATGACCTTGCCATTGACCTTGGCACAGCAAACACCTGTGTTTATGTTAAGGGACAAGGAATAGTGCTTCGTGAGCCGTCAGTTGTGGCGGTAAAGAAGGATAATCGTGGTAACAATGTCGTGCTTGCCGTAGGGCAAGATGCCAAGCGTATGCTTGGGCGTACCCCTGGCAACATTTCTGCCATTCGCCCTATGAAAGACGGTGTTATTGCAGACTTTGACGTAACCGAAGCCATGTTACGCCATTTCATATCCAAGGTTCATAACTCTCGCCATTTGGTGCGTCCTCGTATTATGATTTGCGTACCCACAGGCATTACGCAGGTGGAAAAACGTGCGGTTAGAGAATCTGCCCAATCAGCTGGAGCACGAGAAGTATATCTCATTGAAGAACCCATGGCCGCAGCCATTGGTGCTAATTTACCTATTCATGAGCCCACCTCCAACATGGTGGTAGATATTGGCGGCGGCACCACAGAAGTTGCGGTTATTTCCCTTTCTGGTGTGGTGTATTCAAAATCTGTGCGTGTGGGCGGTGATAAAATGGACGAATCCATTATGACTCACGTAAAGCGCAAATACAGTATGCTTATTGGTGAATCCTCCGCCGAAGAAATTAAGGTGAAGATTGCCTCTGCTTACCCCATGGACCCTGAGCAACAAATCGAAGTTAAGGGGCGTGACCTTGTAACGGGCATTCCGCAAAATATTATTATTACTTCAGAAGAAGTACGCAAAGCCATTTCTGAACAGGTGGACGGCATTGTTCAAGCTGTGCGTATGGCCCTTGAGCAAACTCCACCAGAGCTTGCCGCAGACATCGTAGACAGGGGTATTGTACTTACTGGCGGTGGCGCACTTTTGAAAGGCCTTGACCAGCTTTTACGTGAAGAAACATCCCTACCCATTACCGTGGTGGAGGATCCACTTTCCACTGTTGTTATGGG
>CAYJNE010000300.1:0-1818 GCA_964371345.1 uncultured Desulfovibrionaceae bacterium
CCTTACTCTTAATTTGCCCATCCACCTGTCCCAAGGATGGGGAGCACCTCTGTGGACACATTTGAAGAAGAAGCAGAAATTGACCTTGAAGCCGTGCAAAAAGAAATTGAAAGCCTTGAGGCTGAACTTGTGGAAGTGCGGGCAAAAATGGCTGATATTGTAAAAAAGGTATTACCATAAGGTGCTAATATGACGAATGAAACAGGCCTAACCATACGCAATAGCACAGCGGAATTTTTAATATTTTCTCAGCAAGCTGGAGAAAATGGCATAGAAGTTCGCTATGTGGAAAATACCATTTGGCTTAGTCAAAAACTCATGGCAGAGCTTTTTGAGGTAAGTGTAAAAACCATCAATGGGCATTTGCAAAGCATTTTCATTTCCCAAGAACTTCAAGAGGATGCAGTTATCCGGAAATTCCGGATAACTGCAAGTGATGGAAAAAACTACGCTACTAAATATTATAATCTTGATGCCATTATTTCCGTGGGCTACCGTGTAAACTCTGTTCGGGCCACACAATTTCGCCAGTGGGCAACGCAAGTTTTAAAGGAATTTGCCATAAAGGGTTATGTGCTTGATAAAAAGCGTATGGAAAATGGCACTTTTCTTGATGAAGACTATTTTGAACGCTTGCTTGAAGAAATACGCGAAATTCGCTTGAGCGAACGCCGCTTTTACCAAAAAATTACCGATATTTATGCCACAAGTGTGGATTATAATAAGGATGCCCCCACCACCAAAGATTTTTTTGCCAAGGTACAAAACAAATTACACTTTGCCATTCATGGACATACTGCCTCAGAGCTTATACTTGAGCGTGCCAACAGCAATAAAACTCACATGGGCCTTAACACTTGGGAAGGTGCACCGCATAAGAAAATACTTAAAAGTGATGTAAGCACAGCTAAAAATTACCTCACAGCAGAAGAATTAGAAAGCCTTGGTAGTATAGTCAACGCCTATTTAGAACTGGCAGAAAACCGTGCCCGCCGCCGCATACCCATGACCATGCAAGACTGGGCCACACGTCTTGACTCCTTCCTTGAACTTGAAGACTATGACATTTTGCAAAATGCTGGCAAGGTCAGTGCAAAAATAGCTAAGGAACATGCCGAAAGCGAATTTGAAAAATACCGCATTGTACAGGATAAACTCTTTAGCTCTGACTTTGATAAAGATATGCAAGCACTAGAAGAAGCTGGCAAGGGTGGTCAGTGATGAAAAATAATAAACTTCCATCTGGTTGGGTTCGCAAAAAACTAGGTGATTTTATAGATTTCAAAAACGGCATTAATGCTGACAGTAGTGCTTATGGAGAAGGATGTCCCTTTGTAAATGTAATGGATATATTTAAAAGTAATTCTTTGTTACAAAAAAACATTATGGGCAAAGTAGCTGTTGGCAACAAGCAATTAACAGAATATTCCGTTGAATATGGTGACATTTTATTTAATAGAACATCTGAAATTGCAGAAGAAATTGCTTTTGCATCCGTTTACTTTGATTCATACCCCATAGTTTTTGGCGGTTTTGTCATACGTGGTCGTCAGTTTGAAAAATTACTACTCCCCGAGTTTTCAAAATATTGCTTTAAAGAATGCAACTTAAGACATGACTTAATACGCCGATGCCAAGGGGTTGTAAGAGCAAATATTGGACAAAAAGATTTAAGAAAAATATCCATACTTATCCCCCCTACTGAAGAACAAAAAGCCATTGCCGACACCCTACAAACGTGGGACACAGCCATAGAAAAAACGCAAGCTCTCATTGCCGCTAAGGAGCAGATTTATACTTCATTGCAATTGCAATTTT
>CAYJNE010000301.1:0-1805 GCA_964371345.1 uncultured Desulfovibrionaceae bacterium
ACTTCAAGCTCTGCATCGGTGGGATCAGCAGGTAGGCCAAGCTTTGCACGCTCTTTTATGACGCTTGGATCTTGAAAATATGCTCGTATGGTTTGCATTTCATCAAGGCTAAGGGCTAGGGTGTTGTCACGGCTAACCTGCATCATGGCTGCATCATCCATTTGCGAAAGGGCAAATATATTTACATCATCGCTGGCTGTGCCTGTAACTTGGGCGGCTTGGGCTTCAAAACCTGCTCTCTCTTCCCACTCCTTACGGCTTTTAATACGATAACGCTGAATAAGCTCATTACACAAAAGATTGCGGGCTATATATTCCACTTTTTCCAAATCAAGCGGGGCGTCCTTGGTGCTGACTAAACGATATTGAATGGATGTATATACATTTATATGGGCGCGTTCTTTACGCAAAACCATGGCTGCTGTGTCGCGGGCGGTGCGGGCTTCGTTGTCGGTAACGCCAGGGCGAAAGCCCACTTCAAGAATAAAATCTTCAGGCTTGTCTGTGCTTAGGGGCAAAGGCTCAAGGGATGCCTTTTGCATGACGGGGTCATGCCAAATGGCTTCTTCTAAAAGTCTTTTAACTTCTTCAAGGCTTAGGCCGTCCACAGTGAAAACCTTGAGCTGATGCACGGTATCAAGGGAAATATTAAGGGCCTTGGCTATGTGGGCGGCGGTTTTTTTGCCCACTGTATCTTCAATATGCGCATGTAAGCCAGCTTCAATGCGGTACAGCATGATTAACTCCGTCAAAATTATATTTTGTTTACAAAAAATATTTCAAAAATTAAAAGCTATTTCTCTCTTTTAATTACATAATCGGTCATTTCTTTTAATATATCCCATTCTGGTCTGCGGGGTAGTGTATCTAGTGCTTGCAAGGCTTTATTAATGGAATCGCTAGCCATTGCACGGGTTTTGGCGTCAAAGCCTAGGCGGCAAATTTCCTCACCCATGTTTTTTGCATCATCCTTAGTGAATGTTCCTTCGGTGAAGGCTTGGTCAAATTTTGCTTGCTCATCAGGGTTTAGGCTTTCACGATACATACGCACAGGTGGGGTGAGCTTACCCTCTCTAATATCACCGCCAGTGGGCTTGCCAGTAATGGCTTCGGGGGCAAAATCAAGGGCATCATCCACCATTTGAAAAGCCATGCCAAGCTCTTGCCCATAAATGGCTACTTGTTCTAAAACTTGTTCTGAGGCACCCGCCCGTAAAGCCCCAAGCACACAAGTTGCCCGCAAAAGCCAAGCAGTTTTGCCAAGGATAATTTCTTCATAGATGCTAGGCTCTTGGTCAAGGGAGTTTAAGTATTGAATTTCCAAAATTTCACCATTGGCAGTGCGAGTGGTGGCCTCGGCAAAGCAGTGGCAAAGGCGTGTATTATCAAAGCTTGCCACAAGAGCATTGGCGGCAGCTAGCAGGGCATCACCTGCTAAAATGGTGCTGCGCACGTCAAATACGGTATGGGCTGAAGCTTTGCCCCGTCTGGTAATGGAATCATCAAGAACATCATCATGCAGGAGGGTGGCAGCGTGGAGCATTTCCATAGATATTGCTAGATTATAGATGTCATTGTCTTTATATCCAAGCAATCTAGCCATAAGCACAGTTAAAAATGGGCGCAATCTTTTGCCACCAGCAGAAAAAATGTGCTCTGCAATGGGCCTTACCGATGAGGGCAGGGTGTCCAAGGCTTGGTTAAGGGCACTTTCTATAAGTGGCAATTCTTCATGTAGTCGAGCTTTGATAGTTTGCATACACAGTTCTTAACTTGGGAATAAAAAATGGGCAAGTGTTACGTGG
>CAYJNE010000302.1:0-1802 GCA_964371345.1 uncultured Desulfovibrionaceae bacterium
ATTGCCAATAATTGAAAAAACAAAACTAGCTCAGGCTTTATTAAATGCAGAAGCTCAATTGCTTTTACCACGACACGATAGCGGAAGCAGTGAATTTTGTGTGTTAGAGGTTGATCCACCTTGGCCTGTGCGCCCTCTTGCCAAAAGACAAATTGCCATCTTAGATTTTTTGCTTGAACGAGGAAGCATTAGCCGTCGTCAACTGGTGCGTAGCTTAGGCGATGGTGCTGCAACTGCTCTGGCAAGCCTTGTTAAAAATGGGCATGTGAGCTTGCGGGTTGAGGAATTAAGTGACGATGAAGATGATACTGAGTTACTACCGCCTCCACCCTTGCCATTTGAACTTTCTAAGGAACAGGGGCAAGCCTTAGAGGCATTAAATCATGCCTTGCTAAGTGCTAAGGCAGAAAGCCACTTACTCTTTGGGGTTACGGGTAGTGGTAAGACTGCAATTTATTTGGAGCTCGCAAAGATTTGCCATGCGCAAGGCAAGTCAATGCTCTTGCTTGCACCAGAGGTTGCTCTTGCCCTAAAGCTTAAGCGAGATGCTAGCCTAGCCCTACCGCATATACCTGTATTTTTATATCATGGTTATCAAAGCCCAGCCAAGCGTGAGCATATATTTAGAACGCTTGCAAGGCAAAATGGTCCTTTTGTAGTTGTGGGGACACGTTCTGCACTTTTTTTACCCTTGCCAAGCCTTGGGGTCATTGTGCTTGATGAAGAGCATGACGCATCCTATAAGCAAGATGAAAAGCTTGGCTATCACGCCAAGGAAGTTGCATGGTTTCGCATAGCTCAAAAACAAGGATTACTTGTACTTGGCTCCGCAACTCCTGATATTAAAACTTTCTATGCCGCCGAGCAAAAGCATTTACCCATACAAAATTTACCTGCTCGGGTGGGTGGTGGAACTTTACCAGAAATTAAGCTGGTAAATATCAGTCATCAGGGTGGTTCTGCTTGTGTGCTTGCAAAGGAAAGTGAAGATGCTCTGCGAGAAACGCTTAAAAAGGGCGAACAAGCAGTAGTCTTGCTAAATAGGCGAGGTTATGCGCCGTTAATGTATTGCTTGCAGTGCAATAAGGTTGCGCGTTGTCCGCATTGCGAAATAGGGCTTACCTATCATAAAGGGCGAGAAAAATTGGTATGTCACTATTGCGGTTATAATGTGGTTTTTCCTGTTGTTTGTTCTCATTGCAAGGGGATGCATTACTTGCCAATGGGTGAGGGAACAGAAAAGGTTGCTGAATATATAAATAATTTTGCACCGGGGCAAGTGCTTCGGCTTGATCGTGATAGCACAAGACGTGAGGGGCAAACTGAAGAAATTTTGGAAAGTTTTGCTCGTGGTAATGCTCAAATTCTTGTGGGTACGCAAATGCTCTCTAAGGGGCATCATTTTCCCAATGTGACGCTTGCTCTTGTGGCTGATGCTGACGTTGGCTTAAATTTACCGGATTATAGGGCGGCAGAGCGCACCTTTCAGCTCTTGGTGCAGTCGGCAGGTAGGGCTGGACGTGGAACAAAGCCTGGCACTGTGCTTATTCAAACTCGAGATACTAGTAATTATTGCTGGAAATATATTCAAAACGCTGATTTTGAAGGTTTTTATGCAGAAGAACTTGCAAGGCGGGCTAGGAGGCATTATCCGCCCTTTGTATTTCTTGCTCTTGTGCGCATAAGTTATGACAAAGATTTTTTAGATGGTACAAGGCTCATGCAGGAAATGGGGGCTAGTTTACGTAATTTTGGGCGTGAAAATGAGGTTACGGTGCTTGGTCCTGCTCCTGCACCTTTAA
>CAYJNE010000303.1:0-1794 GCA_964371345.1 uncultured Desulfovibrionaceae bacterium
GTGAGCATCTTGCTGAACATTTTGAAGATGTTGACTATATAATACCAAGCCCCGGTATTCCAGTCACAGGAATTTTGCCACTATTGCCAGCAGAAAATTCTATAGAAATCATAGGCGAATTGGAACTTGCTTGGCGTTGCATGCAAGGTGAACCTGTGCTTGCCATAACAGGAACAAGTGGCAAAACCACCACCACATCCTTGGCGGCCGCCATGTTAGAAGAGCGCGGATTGATAGTATTTACCGGTGGAAACATTGGTACTCCACTTTCAGAATATATTTTAAGTGGGAAAAAGGCCGATGTTGTGGTTTTGGAAGTTTCTAGTTTTCAATTGCAAACCTGCACAAGCTTTCGCCCGCATGTGTCACTATTTTTAAATATTACCGAAAATCATCTGGATTATCACCTTGATATGCAAGAATATATTGATGCAAAGCTGAATATGTTTAAGTGGCAGGGTGTTAATGATGTGGCAATTATTAACAGTTCTTTGAAAAACATTGTTAATGAAGAAAATTACCAGGCAAAAGTTCTTTGGCTTGATGCCATGGGTCCTGCTCAAAGCCAATTTGAACATATCTTACTTGCAGGTGCGCATAATGTAATCAATGTGGAAGCGGCTTGGCTTGCTGCTAAGGAATTTGGCGTAAGCCTTGAAGTTGCCGCAAAAACTGTAGCAAAATTTGCCCCGCTTGAACATCGTTTAGAAACGGTGCGCAATTTAGACGATGTAATCTATGTAAATGATTCAAAATGCACAACTCCATCTTCGCTAAAAGTTGCCTTGGAGGCTTTTGATAAGCCAATTATATTGCTTTGCGGTGGTAAATTTAAGGGTGGAGATTTAGAAGGTTTACGTCCACTAATTGAAGAAAAAGTTAAACATATTGCTATGTTTGGGGCAAGTAGGCAGTATTTTGAAAAAGCATGGGAGCATTGCGCACCCATGACTTGGTCTGAAAATCTTGAAATTGCTCTAGGCATTGCCCGTGAACAAGCTGTTGCTGGGGATGTTGTACTAATGGCCCCTGCCACATCTTCCTTTGATCTTTATAAAGATTATATGGCAAGAGGGGATGATTTTAAGCGCGTTGTGAGGGCATTATCATGAAGAAATTTTTGCAATATATTGAATATAAAAAACAAGAGCTACTTGGTAATGTGCCCAAAAAAGATGATAATTCAACAGCGCAACCAGCAAGTAGAGTTAGCACTATTAGTAACGCAACAACTGGACTAAATCCTGTTAAACCACTAAACCCACAACCAAATTTTGATTGGTGGTTATTTACAATTGTTGTGGTTTTGCTTGGCATAGGGCTTATCATGGTGCTAAGTGCTAGCGGTGTTGTTGCCGAAAGATTAAATGGCGATAAGTATTACTTTTTTAAGCGTCAATTACTTTTTGTTGGTGTTGGTGGAACCATACTTTGGTTTACTGCCATGCTCCCAAGAGAATGGATTCATAAGATGCAATATCCAGCACTTTTTGGTGCATTCTTCTTGCTTTTGCTCACTGCAACGCCACTTGCCCCAACCATTAACGGCGCGCAACGCTGGATTCCCATAGGACCATTTTCATTGCAACCTATGGAATTTGTAAAGGTTGCCTTGGTATTATACTTGGCATATTTCATGAGCACCAAGCAGGATTTGATAAAAACCTTTAGTCGTGGGGTCATACCTCCATTTGCTGTAACGGGAATTTTTTGTATTTTACTACTCATGCAGCCTGACTTTGGTAGTGCCGTTATTTTAACAGCCTTGCTATTTTTTATGTGCGTTGCTGGTGG
>CAYJNE010000304.1:0-1782 GCA_964371345.1 uncultured Desulfovibrionaceae bacterium
TTGAGCCCATACAGCGCATTTCACCACTGGCAAGCACTGGCTTTAACAAATTTGAAGCATCCAAAGATCCACCAGAGGTAGAACCAGCCCCCACAATGGTGTGAATTTCATCAATGAATAAAATGGCATTTTCCACATCTTTCAAGGCTGAAATTACACCCTTAAGCCGCCCCTCAAAGTCACCACGATAGCGAGCACCAGCAAGCAGTGACCCCATATCCAAGGCAAAAATGCGAGCGGTCTTAAATTCTTCGGGCACATTGCGCTCGGCAATACGCAAGGCAAGGCCTTCGGCTATGGCAGTCTTACCAACACCAGGTTCACCCACAAAAAGCGGATTATGCTTACGCCTGCGACACAAAACCTCCACCGTGCGGTCAAGCTCTGCCTCACGCCCAACCAGTGGGTCAATCTGCCCTGCGGCGGCCTTAGCTGTGAGCTCCACCGTGTAACGGCTAAGGGGGTCGGCGGCGTCATCCTTTGATGCCGCAACGCCCTGTGAACCATTACCAAGCTCACCATGCGAGATATATTCTAAAACATTTGTGCGTGTAACGCCTTGCTTTTTTAAATAATAACTGGCATATGCGTCATCTTCTTCCATAATGGCGGCAAGCACGTCACCAAGTTCCACTTTATCCCTACCAGCTGAGCGAATATGGCGCACCGCACTTTCAAGCACACGTTGCACACTGTCAGTTTTTAAAACATCGCCTGAGTTATCATCTTCATTTAATTCCATATTTTGAGCAAAAAATTCTTCCAACTGCTCACGCAATTTGGAAGGATTTGCCCCACAACCTTCAAGCAACATGCGACCTTGGTCTTCCACAGTAATGGCAAATAGCAAATGTTCAAGGGTTAATAGTTCATGTTTGCGGCGTTGCACATCTTGCAATGCAAAGTGCAAAACCCTTTGTAAATGTCTACCAAGCATATAGTATCCTTAATTAAACTTCTTCTAAAGTACAACGCAAAGGAAAGCCAGCCTCACGGGCCATATGGCGGGTTCGAGTAACCTTTGTTTCTGCAATTTCATGAGTGTATATCCCGCAAAGGCCAATACCGCTTTCATGCACAGAAAGCATAATTTGTGTTGCCTGCTCCGCACTTTTGCGAAAAACCCTCATCAGCACATGCACCACAAAATCCATACTTGTATAATCATCATTATGCAAAAGCACCTTATACATTCGTGGTTCACGAAGTTCTTCTTCAAGCAAGGTTGAGCCGTCTTCATGTGTTTCGGAATGCGGTTTTGCCATAATTTATTCCTTATCAGTACAAAAATAAAATTTTGCTAAATCTAGGTAAGCACTCAAGTGCCTTGGTCAAGATGCATTTTCAGATTTGAAATATTTATCAATAAATCTAAGGCTTTTTACGATTTTTTTGCAAACAGTGATTTTTGAAGCTGCATAACCGTTGTCATGCCACTTTTATGCGTATCAGGGTGAAAAATTGGCGAATACCCAAGCCTTTTAGCCTGCGCAAAGCGAATATCTTGTGCATTAACAGGGCGCACCTGACCATTTAAGTCAACTTCACCCCAAAGCACAGCCCGTTCAGGCAAAGGTATATCATAAAACGATGACAGCACCGCCGCCACCAATGCTAAATCCATGCCGGGATCATCAAGGCGCATCCCGCCGCCAACCTTGGCATATATATCCACCTGCCCAAAGTTTAGCTTAAGCCTCTTTTCAAGCACAGCCAGCAACAAATGTAAGCGGTTAGTATCAAAACCCAAAGCTGTACGCCGTGGAATTGCCAAATAAGTTT
>CAYJNE010000305.1:0-1774 GCA_964371345.1 uncultured Desulfovibrionaceae bacterium
TAATTAAGAATAAAATATTTTTTGCTTTTTTTTCTTTTGGTGAGTACTATGTCACGAGCATCGTGATATAAAAAAGTAATTGCAAATAAATTTATGAATATTAGTAATTTATTTGCTTTGCATTTATAATTTAGAATTATGCATGGAGGACATTATGGCCGTTGAAAGTCCAGAGAGAAATTTAGCCCTTGATTTTGTACGCATTACCGAAGCCGCAGCACTTGCTTCTGCACGTTGGCTCGGGCGTGGTGATAAGGAAGCAGGCGATAAGTCCGCAGTGGATGCCATGCGCATCACATTTAACTCTCTAAATGTGCAAGGTACTGTAATCATAGGTGAGGGCGAAAAAGATGAAGCCCCCATGCTCTATAATGGTGAAAAAGTGGGCACAGGCACAGGCCCAGTGCTTGACGTTGCCGTTGATCCAGTAGAAGGCACACGCCTTCTTGCTTTTGGACGCCCCAACGCCATTTCTGTAGTGGGTGTGGCCCCAGCAGGGACTATGTTTAACCCTGGCCCAAGCTTCTATATGCAAAAGCTTGTGGTGCCAAATGAAGCCAAAAACGTGGTAGATATTGACGCTCCCATTCGTGATAATTTAGAAAATATTGCCAAAGCCATGGGCAAAAGCCTCCAAGACCTTGTGGTTTTTGTGCTTGATAAACCGCGCCACGATGTGCTTATTCAGCAAATTCGTGAAGCTGGTGCTCGTATTCAATTACATACTGACGGTGACGTAACTGGTGCGCTTATGGCTGTTGACCCACGCTCCGAAGTGGACGTTATGGTTGGAACTGGCGGCACACCTGAGGGTGTTCTTGCCGCTTGCGCCATTAAGGGCCTTGGGGGGCAAATTCTTGCACGCCTTGACCCTCAATCCTATGTGGAAAAAGAAGCCATTGCCGAAGCTGGCGTTGATATGCGTGAAATTTTAACCGTTAATGAGCTAATTCGCTCTAATGACTGTTTCTTTGCTGCAACTGGTATTTCTGGTGGATCATTCCTAGACGGTGTGCGCTACAAAGGGCAAAATGCCATTACTCAATCCTTAGTAATTCGCGGTAAAACTGGTACATTGCGTTATATAGAATCATATCACAACGTGGCAAAACTTAATACTTTTAGTGCGGTACGTTATTAATAGGTAATTTATGCTTAATATTTATCACCATAGTATGCGACATTTCTTCTTTTTAGCGAACATATTAATGTTCTTAAGTGCAGCGGTGCTTTTTGCCAATAATACGGCCTTGGCAAAAACTGTATATGACGACCAAGCACTTATGACTAATGAAGAATTGCTAGGCTTTATTGACTTGCTTCCTAAGTTCAGAGCTTGGGCCTCGTCCAATGGTGAAAGTGCTTCCCCAGGTATTACCGATGGTAAAGCAGACTTTATTTATTCGGAAAACGCCGCCGAATGGGTAAAAGCAAGAGGCTGGGATGCAAAACGCTTTTTTTCCGTCATGGGTAGGGCCGCCGCCGCTTTGTTTATAGTGGCAGAAGGTAATGAAATGCCAAATAAAAAACCTACGGATATGCCAAACGTTAGCCAAGAAGAACTTGAGCTTGTGCGGCGTAACCTCGCGGCTTTATTGCATGCTGGTAGTGACGCTCCACCCATTAACCAATAAAGTGCAGAATAATAAATTATAAAAGTTTAAAAAAGTTCTGCGGAAAAATCTTGACAGAATGCAGGACATTGCATATAAATCGTCTTCCTTGAGAGGGTCGTTAACTCAGTAGGTAGAGTATCTGCCTTTTAAGCAGAGAG
>CAYJNE010000306.1:0-1761 GCA_964371345.1 uncultured Desulfovibrionaceae bacterium
GTCAAAACCAACGTCTAATTTACCTACCTCATTAAGGGAGGTATCACCACCGTCAACAAAGATGTCGTTAATGTCTAGTGCGATTACGTCATCCCCAGTACCACCGTAGAGGATGTCGTCTCCACTACCGCCGTCAAGGAAATCGTTGCCTGCTAGTCCGTATAGAATGTCGTCGCCTTCTTCACCAAGCAGGATATTGGCGGTAACATCACCATATAATGTGTCATCAGCAGTGTTTGCCACTAAGTCACTTGGTAATTGGGCGTCAGCGTCTGGCTGCAAGAAATCAATGCTCTTTAAGAGGAAGTCACTATTGTTATTATACTTACCGGTACCATTATCAAGGGCAGATAGCACTATGCGGTCAAAGCCATTGCCGTCATCAACAATAGGGGTTGTGATGTTAAATATACCTTCTTCGTGGGTGGACGTTGAAGTAACTTCTACTGAGTCCACAAGCTGACCGTCACGGTAGAATTGAACAAGAGCTTTTTCACCTGTTTTGGCATAAAAACCGCTAAGTTCCAGATTGGCACCATAACCTAATTCGCCATTTGGTAGGTCAACTACTATGGCCTCAGACCAAGCTTGGCCGTCTTTATCCAGGTTGTAACCATTGTCACGCCAACTGCCATAGGCGGCGTGACCATCACCTCCACTACCGCTTCCTGCTACGCCAATGCCTTCGCTGTGTACTCCACCTGGAGCCCAGTTTTGGCGGTGCATATGTATGTTTGTTTGTACAGTGACTTCATTGCTTGCGTCAGCATCAAGGTTAATTCTGCCTGCGGAAATTGTTAAACCGCCTGTCAGATCAGCATTTTTTAGGCCAACATTGCTAACTTGGGCTTTATCGCCTGCAAAGCTAATGTCGCCGTTATAGTAGGTGGGAGCAGGAGTGCCGCTACCAGCATCACCGCCAGCACCACCACCAGCACCGTTATTGTCACCAAGAGGGCCGCCGTCATTGCGGTTGGTGCTAGATGGGCCTTGTTCACCTTGGGAATTATCAACATTAAGATTGCCAGCGGTGCCTAGGTCGTTGCCATAGGTGTTAGCACCTTCAACGCCAACGCCAGTGCCGCTACCATTGGGGCCACTGCCTTCATTACCAGCGGCGGGCATTAAATCTTCAGAAAGGGCCGCAAAGAAAGCTTCACCAGAAACAACGGAGTTTCCAATTACAAACTCAGGCATGTTTTCGCTGGTATATGATACATAAAAGTCTGCAAGTTCAATGCGTGAGCCATTTTCAAATGATAATACAAGATTATCACCTTGGCGTTCAAGTAAAGCTTCGTCAGGTCTAAATTCAAAGACCAGGCGGTCATCAGCTTGTGGGGCAAGAATGATAATTTGATCGGATTCTG
This sequence comes from uncultured Desulfovibrionaceae bacterium, assembly GCA_964371345.1. Taxonomy (GTDB): domain Bacteria; phylum Desulfobacterota; class Desulfovibrionia; order Desulfovibrionales; family Desulfovibrionaceae; genus CAYJAD01. Next base: position 1,371 of record CAYJNE010000306.1, read on the forward strand.
GTTTGTTTAATAAAATATCTGCCATAACATACTCCTAAAAAAATTGGGCACAGTAAAAGGGCGGCATTATACCGCAACAATAGACGTGAATGTAAGAATAATGTGCTCCAGCATGCATGAAAATTTACCGCATGTGAACGGAGCGGGGATAAACCCCAGGGCGAAAGCCCCTAAAGCTGAGTAGGGGGTGCTAGTCCAGCACCCAAAGTATGAGAAAAAACACAGCATTACAAATGTTCATAATGCCTCGCGAAGAGAAATACTTTATTTTAAATGTTTTTGTCAAGTGTTTTTTTGTAAGGATTTGTCAAAAAATGTTGAAAAAATTTTTTATCCGTTTTGTTTATATTTTTGTGTGGCTTAAAATTTATAGATTAATGGTAGATAAATC
>CAYJNE010000307.1:0-1705 GCA_964371345.1 uncultured Desulfovibrionaceae bacterium
AAGGGGGTCTGGGGGAAACTCTTTTTTGTTCACAAAAAAGGTTTCCCCCAGAAACAAAAACAAAAAAGTAACAAAATAAACAAACTTTAACCCACAGTTGTAAAGGGGGGGCCGAGAATGGTTGCGAGTGGTAGTCATTGCTCGTAGTTATCCTCGGAGACCCCTTTAGTCATGTGAAAGGAACATTTATGTTAGATATTTTTAATCCTACCCGCCTAAGTGCTTCTGTTGGCGGTAAGGAAATTATTGTTGAGGTTGGCAGGCTTGCCAATCAAGCCCATGGCGCCGTGTGGATTCAATGCGGTGGTACTGTTGTACTCGTTACAGCTTGTGCCCAGCCTTTGGAGTTTGACAAGGGATTTTTTCCGTTAACAGTTGAATATACCGAAAAAATGTATGCAGCAGGTCGCATTCCTGGTAGTTTTTTCCGTAGAGAAATTGGTCGCCCGTCTGAGCGTGAAACCTTGGTTGCTCGTTTGATTGATAGGCCCATTCGTCCTTTATTCCCCAAGGGTCTTAAGGAAGATGTGCAAGTACTTGCCAATGTGCTTTCTGCCGATCAGGAAAACAATTCTGACGTTTTGGCTTTAACAGGTGCTTCTGCAGCGGTACTTATTTCACACCTACCATTTGACGGCCCTGTGGCTGGCGGTCGCATTGGTCGCATTGACGGTAAGTTTGTGCTTAACCCCACTTTTGACGAGCAAGAGCAAAGCGATTTTGATATTGTTTTTGCGGCTTCTCGTGATGCCATAACCATGGTTGAGGGTGAGGCTAAGTTTGCGCCTGAGGCTTTGATTATTGAAGCGTTGGATTGGGCACATAAGGAAATTCAACCACTTATTGACGCACAAATTAAACTTGCCGAACTTGTAGGTAAGCCTAAGATTGAATTTACCCCTGCTGAAGTGGATGCAAGCTTTGTGGAATTTGTAAAAAAATGCGCAACTGACGCTGGCATTGCCGATGCGGTGCGTGTTCCTGAAAAACTTGCCCGCAAGGATGCTCACAAAGCCGTTAAATCAAAGGTTATGGAAGCATTACTTAATAACGAAGCTTTTGCCGAACACCCAGACCTTAAGAGCGTTGGGGATATTTTGGGCGATATGGTGAAAACGCTTGTGCGTGGTCGCATTGTTAATGAAGGCACACGCATAGACGGACGTGACACCAAGACTGTACGTCCCATACAAATTCAAACTTCACTACTACCTCGCACACATGGCTCAGCCTTGTTTGCCCGTGGTGAAACAAAGTCCCTTGTGGTAACAACCCTTGGTGCTTCCACCGATGAACAGCGCATGGACTCCTTGAATGGTGATTTTACTAAGCGTTTCATGCTCCACTATAACTTTGCACCATATTCTGTGGGTGAGGTTAAGCCTGTGCGTGTTTCACGCCGTGAAATTGGTCATGGAGCTTTAGCTGAAAAGGCACTAAGCTATATTTTACCCCCTGCGGAAAAGTTTCCATTTACCGTGCGCATAGTATCAGAAACGCTTGAATCCAATGGTTCTTCTTCCATGGCAGCAGTTTGCGGTGGCTCACTTGCTTTAATGGATGCAGGTGTGCCTGTGAGTGCTCCTGTGGCAGGTGTTGCCATGGGTCTTATTCGCGAAGGTGATAATTTTATTGTATTAACTGACATTTTGGGTGATGAAGACGCCCTTGGCGATATGGACTTTAAGATTGCTGGTACTGCCGA
>CAYJNE010000308.1:0-1704 GCA_964371345.1 uncultured Desulfovibrionaceae bacterium
TACACAAAAAAAGAAGCAAGCCTAACTTAGACTTGCTTCTTTTTTTGTGTAATATTTTAATTTCTTATCTGCCCATGGCGTTTAAGAAATCTTTATTGCTCTTGGTGCCACGCATTTTGTCCAGCAAAAACTCCATACTGTCAATGGATGACATGGGGGCAAGGATTTTGCGTAAAATCCAAACCCTATTTAGCACGTCTTCGTCAAGCAAGAGGTCTTCTTTGCGGGTGCCTGTGCGGTTAATGTCAATGGCTGGGAATACACGTTTTTCCGACAAGTGGCGGTCAAGGTAAATTTCCATATTGCCAGTGCCCTTAAATTCTTCAAAAATAACTTCGTCCATGCGGGAGCCCGTATCAATGAGTGCAGAGGCAATAATAGTTAGGCTGCCGCCTTCTTCCATATTACGTGCGGCACCGAAGAAACGCTTGGGCCTTTGCAGGGCATTGGCATCAAGCCCGCCAGAAAGCACACGCCCAGACGGTGGCGTCACAGCATTATAGGCACGCCCCAAACGGGTTATGGAGTCAAGCAGTATAACTACATCACGCTTGCGCTCCACAAGGCGTTTTGCTTTTTCAAGTACCATTTCGCACACTTGCACGTGGCGATGTGGTGGCTCGTCAAAAGTGGAGCTTACAACTTCAGCTTTTTTAACTGTGCGCTCCATATCTGTAACTTCTTCGGGGCGTTCGTCTATGAGTAGAACGATGAGGTAAACATCGGGGAAATTTGCGTTAATGGCATTGGCCATGGCTTGTAATAGAATGGTTTTGCCTGTGCGTGGTGGGGCTACAATGAGACCACGTTGCCCACAGCCAATGGGGGACATAAGGTCAATTACTCGGTTGGAAAAGCTTTTCTCGCCATTTTCCATGGTGAGTTGTTCGTCTGGGTAAATGGGGGTTAGGTTGTCAAAAAGTACGAGATTTTTAGCTTGTTCTGGTGGTTCAAAGCCAATTTCAGTAACTTTTAGTAGGGCAAAGTAGCGTTCGCCTTCCTTGGGGGGGCGGATTTGTCCTGCCACGATGTCGCCCTTGCGTAATGAAAAACGGCGAATTTGAGATGGTGATACATAGATGTCATCAGGTCCAGGCATATAACTACAGAGGGGGGAGCGTAAAAAACCAAAGCCGTCTGGTAATATTTCTAAAACTCCGTCTCCATAAATAGCTCCATTTTGTGATGAACACGATTGAAGCAAGGAGAATATGAGCTCTTGCTTGCGCATGGAGCTGGCATTTTCAAGGCCATATTGGTCTGCCAATTCCATAAGCTCTTGCATTGATTTTGTTTTTAATACAGAGAGGCTAAGGACGCTATCAGGTTGAGCTTGCTCTGACACTTCTGGAGTTTCTTTCTTTTTACGCATAAAAATCCATTTTGTTTGTAGTAGTACAAAGGCCACATAAAATGCGACCACACTCTTAGATTACAAAATTCTAAGTTTATCTTGCCTTAGTTATTTTAATTCACACCGTAAATCTTTATTTTTATGGGAATATCACCTCTACGCGGAGGTGAAAAAGGAAATCTGGAGCATGGGGTGAATTATATGCTTGATTTTTGGACGATAATGTATCGAAGTAGGAATGAACTATACTTATTTTTAAGCAAAGGCAAGTAAAAAATGATAAAATTATCAACAAATTTCACTGCACAAGGCGCACAAACACCATGACAAATTCTAACAACGTTCAACAA
>CAYJNE010000309.1:0-1701 GCA_964371345.1 uncultured Desulfovibrionaceae bacterium
TCATAAGGGTCAAGGCGTTCGTCAATCCACCAATCCTGATGTAAACCATAGCCCATGCCAGTATAAGGCATAAACTGCCATGCACCAGCGGCACCAGCGTGTGATTTAATAGTTGCATTGTATCCACTTTCCACAATAGCTAGAAAAGCCAATTCTTCTGGCATACCACGTTCTCTAAATATTTCACGGGCATGACCTAAATAGTCTTCAGAGCGTTGTGAAAATCTTTCCATGGTCACACGGCCTTTGTTTAGGAAGTGGCTATATTGTCTTGCCACGGCTGGCATACCTTTTTTAGGGATATTCCTATCAAGCTCGCCAGTTCTGTAGAAAATTTTCCGCTGGCTATCAGTAAGCTTAATTTCGGAGCTGACTTCGTAAGACTTTTCCTTTTGCTCAGTAACTACAAGGTTTGTTTCCTTACTGGCACATCCAGCGCATAGTAAGATTATACTCAAACAGGTACAAAGTTTTTTTGAACCTAACCACTGTTGCCTTAATGCTGAAAAGAGTTTACTTGACATAACTACCCCACATATGTTGCTTAAAAGCACTTTATTTTTATTAACCTTTATTGGATACGACCATGAACAACGCACCACTTTTGCCCGGCATTAAGCCCGTATTGGAACTTCTTAGTACTGAGCCCTTGCGTGTGGATACGCTCTTTCTCAAAAAGGGATTGCGTAATACCGAAACCAACCGCATGCTTGATATTTGCCGTGCCCATGACATACGATTTTCCTTGGTAGAAGCTAAGGTCTTGGACGCCATGTGTCGTGCCCAGCACCAAGGGGTTATTGCTCGTCTTGGTGCTGTAGCACGCACAACCCTTCCCCATTTGTGGGCCACCATTAAGAGCTCTCCCCTGCCTCTTATAGTTGCCCTTGATAGTGTTCAGGACCCTGGCAATGTTGGCACTATTGCACGCACTTTGTATGCCCTTGGTGGAGCCGGCATGATTTTGCCCAAGCACAACAGTGCCTATCTTGGCGACGTTGCCAAAAAAGCCGCCGCAGGTGCTTTTGAACATCTGCCCATTGTGACGGTTACTAACTTGGGTCATGCTTTGGACGAAGCCGAAGAAATGGATATTGCTATACTTGGCACCGGCCTCAAATCCCAAGGGGACAACCTGAACGCCTTTGAGCAAATTTTTCCCCTTCCCGCTGTCTTGGTTCTTGGCAACGAAGGAAAGGGTCTTCGCCCTAACATTGTTAAGCGTTGTGGGCATATGGTTCATATTCCGATGCTTAAACATTTCGACTCCTTAAATGTGGCGCAGGCTGGGTCTATTTTAATGGGACTTATGGCCAGACAATGCGCAATTAGTTGAGTTTTCATGCGGAAAATTTTGCCGCTTTTTTTGAAAACCTACTTATATTTTGCAGAGTCGATGCCACCGACAGAAAAAAACTCTAGACTTTTTGTAGGCTTGGCATAAAACGGCAATCTGCTTCGTCAGATTGAAATTTTTTTCAGGGTATGGGCCAAAGAGCCCGCTTTGCTCTCTATTTACGTAAGGCTCGTAAACTCGCCTAACGTAAACGGCTTCGCCGCCCGTTGGATAGGTATACACCCTCAAAAAATTTCAATCTTCCTTGCATCGCACCATTTTATGCCAAGCCTCAAGGCAATTTAAAAATAAAAAGCCGACTTAAAAAAGTCGGCTTTTTTGTTTAGATAGATATAATTAGGAAA
>CAYJNE010000310.1:0-267 GCA_964371345.1 uncultured Desulfovibrionaceae bacterium
ATATTGTACCATTTTTATATAATTAAATCAAGAGTTAATATTATATTTTAGAGTAATGCTCTACTCCCTTTGTATCAAAAACACCAATATAATTAAATACTTGTCCCGTACTTAAATTAATTAAATACGAATCGTCATTTTGCAATCCCATTTTTTGCAAATCGGTCGTTACATACAATTTAAATCCCACAAAGTTTTCCGCTTCAATTCCTACTACTGTTAATATATTATCTGTTCTAATTTTCATATCCCCTGTCATATTGGAAT
>CAYJNE010000310.1:277-1390 GCA_964371345.1 uncultured Desulfovibrionaceae bacterium
AAGAAATTTCTTTTATAATAACATCAACTTTTTTTTGCACTGTAATTAAATCGTTATTAAAACTATTTATTTCATTTATTTTAATATTTTCCATACCTACAACTACCGCTGCACTTGCAAGTATAGTCATTATCACAATCATAACTCCTAATGATATTAATGTTATACCTTTTTCGCTTCTCATATTATCCATTTTTCCTCCTAAAATATATTTTCTAACATATATTGTTCCTGCGTTTTAAGCAATGCTTTTTGTATATTTTTCGCTCTAGTTTCCCCAATACCATCTACTTTATCCAATCTACCTGTATCTGCATTAATAATATTTTGTAAATTGTGAAAAGATTTCACTATATTTTCAACTATATTTGTTGGAACTTTCGGTATTTTGCTTAACAGTCTATATCCTTTTGGTTTAACATCAACATCTTCCATTTCACTAGAAACCTTGTAACCTAAATATTTAGCTATTTGTTTAGTTTTGGCTGTTTTATCCAGATTTTGTTTTATCTTTCTAATTATCAATAATTTCTTCTAACTGCATTTTTATCAATGTTCCGTCATCTCCAAGTTCGGATATAGTCATTTCAACTTCATCCTTTAACCTCATAACCTGTTCCGCTGATTCAATACAATCAAGCACCATTTCTAAATGCACACTTCCTAAAAACTCATACTCTGTTAAAAGATTAATTTTTGAATCTAATAATTTTTTATATTTTTCTAAAATTTGTAATGCCTGATTCGCCCTACTTATAACCCTCGATGTTTCTTCTAATACATATCTAAAATTACCTTTAAATATTGTGATTATATTTCTTCTTTGTGAAATACTTATAACCAACTCATTGGTCTGTTTCGCAGTTCTTTCAGCTGTTCTATGCCTCGTCCCCGTTTCTCTTGTTGGGATATTATAGTTTGGAAGTATTTGAGCATTTGCATATAATATTCTTTTTAAATCTGAACTTAAAACTATTGCTCCGTCCATTTTAGCTAATTCATATAATCTTGATGGTGTATTTTCCTGATTAATGTAAAAACCTCCATCCACAATATTTAATATCTCTTTTGAATCACCTGCTATTATCAAAGCGCCCGTTTTTGCTTTCAATA
>CAYJNE010000310.1:1400-1700 GCA_964371345.1 uncultured Desulfovibrionaceae bacterium
TTCAATATATTTTCTAATCCAATTCTTATGGTTGTACCTGGTGCAATTTTAGTTAAAACTTCTTGTGTTAAATCAATCTTTTTTGAAGTTGAAAAAATCTCCATATTATCACCTTTCCACTTTTATAAACCTAAATATTTAACCGCTTCTTTTATATTTGAAACCCCTACAATGTCAATTGTGTACTTCTCTTTTAATTGTGTTTTGTTGTTTGTCGGTACTATACATGTTTTAAACCCAAGTTTTTCTGCCTCTTTTATACGTTTTTCTATCATATTAACTGATCTTACTTCACCAGTC
>CAYJNE010000311.1:0-1688 GCA_964371345.1 uncultured Desulfovibrionaceae bacterium
GCAATATTTATATGGCGGCCGTTGTGGCAGCTCTTGGCCTTTTTGCATTTCCTGCCGTGCTTTTTGGTATGGTATCGCCATACATCATCCGCTTAAGGCTTGCAGATATTTCCACCTCTGGTGCAACCGTTGGTAGACTATATGCCCTTTCAACCACGGGTAGCATTGTTGGCACATTCCTAGGTGGTTTTGTGTTAATATCTTTCTTTTCAAGTACATACATTCTACTGGGCGTGGCTGCTTCCATGGGCATACTATCCGTACTGGTTTCATTTAAGGCAAATGTAAGCCAAATGACCCCACGCATCATGCTTTTAATCGCCATACCATTAATTGCTCTGCTCAATAATCTCCAAGAAGAACAAATGATAAAAAATGGAACTCCACCACCTGTGGAAACTCCACACAGCAATATTCGCCTCATGAAAGGCTTTACCGAAAATAAACGTCCCGTCCTTTACATGGCAACAGATCCAGGCTATGCCCAATCGGGTACTTACCTTGATAAACCTGCAGAATTATTATTTAGCTATACAAAATACTATGCTCTTAGCACTGTGCTTTTTCCAAAATCAGAACAAATACTCATGCTTGGCGGCGGTGGTTATTCTGTGCCTAAGTGGTTACTTGCAGGGCATGGCGGGCTTGATAGTGATAAATTACGCTTAGATGTGGTTGAGCTTGATTCTGGTATGACTAAGCTTGCCAAATCATCCTTTGGCCTTCCTGAAGATGCGCGTATGAATATTTATCATGAAGATGCGCGCCGTTTTATAAATGCCAATACCAAAAAATATGACCTTGTTTTTGTTGACGTTTTCAATTCTCATTATTCCGTACCATTTCACATGGGCACAGTGGAGGCAGCAAAAGCCTTGCGCAAGAGCGTAAATGATGATGGTGCCATTATGATGAACATTATTTCAGCATTTGAGGGCGAAGATAGTTATATATTTCAAAGCATTCATGGAGCGTTAAAACAAGTTTTTGCAGAAGTATTGATTTTTGCGGTGGAACCAACCACCCCCCTCACAAGGGTTCAAAATTTCATGGTAATTGCACTACCCATTAAACGCCCTGACATTCTTGAAAACATGCAAGCTGGTGATTTTTCAAACAATATAAAAAAAATGATTGCCTCGCAAATAAAAAAAGAACCATTATATGATGTTCCAGCCCTAATTGATGATTTTGCCCCTGTGGAAAAATATGCCCAAGCTTTGCTAAAAAAGTAGCACATAGGGTCGTAAGATCGTGCAGAAAAGCTTACATCTTATTATAATAATTCTGAAAATAATAGTTTTTAAATTAAAATAACGCGAAAAGTAGCCATTTGAGCCTAGCTCTTGCCTTGACAATCCACACTATTTTACCCCATAGTGACGAATTACTTTTGGCGCACTTGCGTCATATTCTAAGCCCATAAAGCCCCTGCGGCTTCATAATATTGAGACCCCTACATAATTTATTATGCAGGGGCTCATGGAGCGTTGGCACAAGCCAATGCGACCCGAAAATCAAGAGTAGGTGCAATTCACTTGCACCGTAAAGCGATTGATTTTTCGTGCCTTACTGCCCACAAGCTTTGCTTGTGTCGGCGGCACAAACACCCGAAAGGGGGTTTGTCATCAAACTAAGACCGATGCATAATTATGCAGAGGTCTGAATATTAATACAATATTGCTTTG
>CAYJNE010000312.1:0-1685 GCA_964371345.1 uncultured Desulfovibrionaceae bacterium
CCCGCCATGAGCCGTGATTTGTGCCTAAAAGCCCTTTGTAATGGTGCAAAATTAGCAGAAGAAGCCGCAAAAAAAGGTTATAAAACTATCGGTATAGGTGAAATGGGCATTGGTAATACCACTGCGGCTACGGCAATTTTTTGTGCCATTTTGGGTCTTGAGCCCAAGGACGTAGCAGGCCCAGGTGCTGGTGCTACCGCTGAGCTTATTGCGCATAAGGCTGAAGTGATTAAACAAGCCCTAGAGTTACATAACAAAGCCCTTGCAAGCGGTGACGGCGTTGATATTCTTGCCCATGTGGGTGGCTTTGAAATAGCAACCATGGCTGGTATTGTGCTTGGTGCGGCCAAGTGCGGTTGTATTGTGTTGGTGGATGGTTTTATTTCTACCTCGGCATATGTGGCGGCAAGAAAAATTTTCCCAAATATTGAAGAATATTGTGTTTTATCTCACGCTTCGGCAGAGCCTGGTTATGTACACGTCTTAAAAGCCCTTGGCGGGGCTGAGCCATTGTTACACTTAGGCTTGCGCCTTGGTGAAGGCACTGGGGCGGCCCTTGCTGTGCCCATATTGCGCGCCGCCACTGCCATATATAATGATATGGCCACTTTTGGGGACGCTGGCGTTACTGGTGAAACATGCAATTAAAGCCCCCCACCTTAGAGGTTAAAAGCCTGTCCCGCACCTTTGCCGTGCAACGTGGCATCTTAAGCGAGCCTACTTATTTGCAGGCTGTGAATGATGTGGACTTGTGCGTGAATAAGGGGGAAAGCTTAGGCCTTGTGGGGGAATCTGGTTGTGGTAAGTCAACGCTTGGGCGCATGATTGTGGGTTTACTTACCCCATCTGCGGGTAGTGTGCTCATTGACGGGCAAAGCCTCTATGATAATAAGGGCAAAGTAAATTTTAACGATGCCGCACAAATGGTGTTTCAAGACCCGTTTTCTTCATTAAATCCACGTTTACCCATTGGTATTTCCATTACTGAGCCGCTCACAGTGCAAGGCATAGCAGCCAAGGAACGCCAAGAACGCATGGAAGAAATATTAAACTTGGTAGGGCTATCAAAAGACCAATCCAAAAGATATCCACATGAATTTTCAGGTGGGCAAAGGCAACGTATCGCCGTGGCAAGGGCCTTAATTAGCAACCCGCGGGTTTTGGTTTGTGATGAGCCAGTTTCGGCTCTTGATGCCTCGGTACAAGCGCAAGTATTAAATCTTTTTTGTGATGTGCAGGAAAAATTTAAGCCAGCCAGTGTTTTTATTTCGCATGATTTGGCAGTGGTTGGCTTTGTGTGTGAGCGTGTGGCGGTTATGTATTTGGGCCGCGTGGTGGAGGAAGCCTCACGCGCAGAACTGTTTGAAAATGCCGCTCACCCATATACTCAGGCATTGCTTGCATCCATACCTTCGCACAATCCAGAACAAAATATACTGACAACACTTCTTAGTGGTGAGTTACCAAGTCCACTTAATCCGCCTTCTGGGTGTACCTTTCACCCTCGTTGCTCCAAAGCACAAGATATTTGTAAGCAGGAAGTACCTGAATGGCAAAAAATTAGTGATAATCAACGGGTGCGTTGCCATTTATACGCTTAATCGGCAGATTTTATGTAAGTGGAAGTAAATTCCACTTACCTGCCTCATTCGCTCTACGGCCCGCTACAGCGGGCGACTGCCGTC
>CAYJNE010000313.1:0-1682 GCA_964371345.1 uncultured Desulfovibrionaceae bacterium
CCTGAGCTTGTGGCGGCGGGGTCACCTTCATAGGCGGCCTTTGCGTCAGATGCCAGTAAGTGTCGAATTTCTGGCAAGCATTGTAAAAAACTAAGGGTAGCTTTGGCGGCATCATCATGACAAACGGGGCAAGAGCCCTCTGGCCCTTGCGCGCAAGCAAAACACGCCCCACAACGCACTTGCTCAGTTAATAAATGATATATGGAGTCAAGGTTTGCCGCCAAATGATAGCGCATGGACTCACGCCTAACTTGCGATGTTCCAAAAAATCCGGGAAATATAGCCGCTTGTAAGCGTTGCATAATTTCTTCCAAGGCTTCAAGTGATGGCATGGGCGCGTTGCGAGCTGGTGTATACCACACTGGGTCAAGGGATTCAGGCTCACAAAGCTTTGCAACTATCTCATCCAAGGCTGGAATATTAGTATTAGATATTTTTTTCATAATTACCCCAAAATGTTTTCAACAACAGCATCACCCATTTCACGCGTACCCACAAGCTTTTTTCCTTCTTCCATAATATCACCCGTACGGTAGCCACTTTGCAAAACCTTGCGCACCGCCATTTCTATGCAGTCAGCCTCTGTACTGGCATCAAAGGCAAGGCGCAACATCATGGCGGCGGATAAAATGGTCGCCAATGGATTAGCCTTATCTTGCCCCGCAATGTCAGGGGCAGAGCCATGAATGGGCTCAAATAATCCAGGTGCTTGACTACCAAGTGAAGCCGAGGGCAACATACCAAGTGAACCCGTAATCACCGCTGCTTCATCGGATAAAATATCCCCAAATAAATTGGAAGTCACAATCACATCAAATTGCGAAGGGTCACGCACCAATTGCATGGCGGCATTATCTACATATATATGGCTTAATTCCACATCGGCATAATCTTTATGCACCCTTGTTACTACATCTCGCCACAGGCGTGAAGTTTCAAGCACATTGGCTTTATCGCAAGAGCAAACTTTGTTACGCCTTTTGCGGGCAGTTTCAAAGGCAATTTTAGCAATGCGCTCTATCTCGCTTTCAGAATAAATCATAGTATTATAGCCAACTTGCTCACCGTTGCGTTCTTCAATATTGCGGGGTTCACCAAAATATATGCCACCTGTAAGCTCGCGTACTACGATTAAATCAAGGCCATTTTGGGCAATGTCTGCTCGTAATAAGCAAGCCCCAGCAAGCTCAGGAAAGAGCGTTGCAGGGCGTAAATTTGCAAATAAATTAAGCTCTTTGCGTATCTGCAATAAGCCCTTCTCTGGCCTTGTGTCGTTGGACATATGATCCCACTTTGGCCCACCCACAGCACCTAAAAATACAGCGTCAGACTTAAGGCAAATGTCCAAGGTTTCTTTAGGTAAAGGACTGCCAGTGGCATCAATAGCCGCTCCGCCAATAAGTGCTGTGCTAAAATTAAAACTATGCCCAAATTTTTGGGCTATGGCATTAAGAGCTTTTTCAGCTTCCGATACAATTTCAGGGCCAATGCCGTCACCAGGAAGTAAGCAGATATTTTTTTGCATGATGCTCTCTTTATATTTTGTTTCTTGGGTGTTTAATCTTTCTGGGGGGAAACCTTTTGTGGACAAAAGGTTATCCCCCCACCCCCCCGTCCAAAAAACTTTAATGCCTAAAAAACCCCTATGGGATATTTTAGGTTTTTAACTTTTATTTAAAATA
>CAYJNE010000314.1:0-1670 GCA_964371345.1 uncultured Desulfovibrionaceae bacterium
CTTTGGCAATGGGTGCAAAAACTTGCCCCACGAGAGCTGCTTATACCAGAAATGGAAAAAATACCCTCTGGGCTTTTACTAGACGGGGTGCAAATAATACGTGCGGCTACGCGTAGCCACTTTGATTTAAATACTAATACACGCTTAATCCAAGAAGCCCAAGGAGTTAAAGAACTTCATGCCCTTAGCCTTGAGCAAAAGCCAGAGCTTGTGCGCACCTGCGGAGCTTTGCTGGTATATCTTGGGCAGGTGCAGCGTTGTGATATTAAGCATTTACAGCCTTTTATGCCCTTGGATGTACAAAAACATCTAGTGGTTGATGAACTCACAGAGCGCAATTTAGAAATATTTGTCCGCCTAAATGGGCGCAAGGGCGTTGGTACGCTGTGGCATGTGCTTGACCATACCCTAACCCCCATGGGCGGGCGTTTGCTTGAAATGTGCTTGCGCCACCCTTGGCGTGAGGCAGGGGCCATACTTAAACAACAGCAAGCCGTAAGCTATCTACATACTAACAATGACTTGCGTGAACGTGTGCGTGAGGCCTTAAAGGCTGTTTTTGACCTTGAGCGTATTTCCACCCGTATTCATTTACAAAGGGCAAACCCTCGTGATTACATAGCTTTGCGCAATAGCTTGCAGGCCTTGCCTCAAATTTTAGCAGCCCTATGCGCTGAATATAGCGAGCAATACCCCATACCTGCCAGCGTGCAAAGTTTAATTAAGCACTGGGATAACCTTGATGATTGTGCAAATTTACTAGAGCAAGCTCTTGTGGATAGTCCGCCCAATGTCATCACAGACGGTGGCATTTTTAAGGCTGGATACAATGCCGAGCTTGATGAACTCATGGACTTGGTTGAGCATGGGGAGCAAAAGCTAAAAGATATGCTCGCAAAAGAACAACAGGCCCATAATTTGCCTAAGTTAAAACTCGGTTTTAATAGGGTTTTTGGTTACTATTTTGAATTGTCTCATGCCTCTCAAGGCTCTGCAATTCCAGAGCATTTTATCCGCCGCCAAACCCTTGCCAATGCGGAGCGTTTTACCACTGCGGATCTTAAAACCTTAGAAGAACAAATCATGCAAGCTGCAGATAAGCGCAAAAACCTTGAGTATAATTTATTTCAAGCCTTGCGTGATGCCATGAGTATGGAGCGTGGACGCATTTTATTTGCAGCACACTCTATTGCTAATATTGACTATTGGCAAAGCCTTGCGCATGTGGCCCGCAAAAATGCTTGGTCAGCCCCTGAGTTTGAAGAAGGGCAAGGCCTTAGCATCACAGAAGGCCGCCACCCCGTGGTTGAAGCCATTATTGGGGTGGGTAATTTTGTGGCTAATGATTTTTGCTTGGATGAAAAACGCCGCCTTTGCCTTTTAACTGGCCCAAATATGGCAGGTAAATCAACCATTCTTCGTCAAACAGCTATTATTTGCTTACTTGCGCAAATGGGCTCCTATGTGCCCGCAAGTTCTGTGCGCATGGGCACTGTGGATAGGATATTTTCACGGGTGGGGGCTTCTGATAACTTGGCTGGTGGTCAGAGTACCTTCATGGTTGAAATGATGGAAACCGCCAGAATTTTGCGCCAATCCACTAAAAATAGCCTTGTTATACTTGATGAAATTGGGCGTGGTACTAGCACCTATGACGGCCTTGCCCTTGC
>CAYJNE010000315.1:0-1645 GCA_964371345.1 uncultured Desulfovibrionaceae bacterium
CACCTTGAAACTCAAGGGCATAGCATAAAAGACCACGGCACCAATGACTTTGCCAGTTGTGATTATCCCATATATGCCAAGGCCCTATGCGAAGATGTAAAAAAAGACGACAGCATGGGCATTCTCATTTGTGGCACAGGTGTGGGCATGTCCATGATGGCAAACCGCATCAAAGGTATTAGGGCAGCCCTTTGTACCAGTGAATTTCAAGCCAGAGCCACCAGAGAGCACAATAATGCCAACGTTCTTTGCTTGGGTGAGCGCACCACAGGCCAGGGCATTGCCCTTGAAATGGTTGATATTTTTATTAAAACACCATTTGCAGGCGGACGGCACGAAAAGCGTATCGCCTTATTTGACAATTAACATTTGGAAAAAACAATGCAATTATACAACACACTTACACGCAAAAAAGAAGACTTCATCCCCGTGCATGAAGGCAAAATTTCCATGTACGTTTGTGGCATAACAGCCTATGATTATTGCCATATTGGTCATGCTCGTTCAGCCTTGGTTTTTGATGTATTGGTGCGCTATTTTAAGCATAAAAATTTTGACGTGCGCTTTATACGCAATTTCACGGATATTGATGATAAAATCATTAACAGAGCCAATGCCGAAGGGCGAGATTGGCGTGAAGTTGCAACCACATATATGAAGGCATTTCACGAGGATATGGATGCACTTAATATTCTTAGGGCCGATGAAGAACCCTGCGCCACGGACTACATCCCCCAAATGCAAGACCTTTGTCAAAAGCTAATTGCAGACGGCAAGGCCTATGCCACCCCGTCTGGTGATGTATATTTCAAAGTGCGTGCCTATGCCCCTTATGGCAAACTTTCTGGGCGCAGTCTTGATGATTTGCAAGCTGGTGCACGAGTAGCCCCAGGGGAAGAAAAGCAAGACCCGCTTGATTTTGCCCTTTGGAAGGCCGCAAAGCCAGGTGAGCCATATTGGGAAAGCCCTTGGGGTAATGGGCGTCCTGGTTGGCATATTGAATGCTCGGCCATGAGTGAAGGTTATCTACCCCTTGATATACACGGCGGCGGGCAGGACCTTATTTTCCCACACCATGAAAATGAAATAGCCCAAACCGAAGCTTGCACCCATAAGGAGCTTGCTCGCTACTGGGTACACAATGGCTTTGTACAGATAGATGCAGAAAAAATGTCAAAATCATTGAATAATTTCAAGACTATTCGTGATATTCTTGAGCAATATTTGCCAGAAACCCTGCGCTTTTTCCTCCTTGGTAAGCAATATCGTAGCCCCATTGATTTTACCGATAGCAGTATGGACGAAACCGAACGAGGTCAAAAGCGTATTTATCAATGTTTACAAGATGTTGATGTAGCACTTGAACGTCAAAATTGGAAAAAAAGCCCCTTCCCTCCTGAGCATATGGAGGAATTAAAAAATACAAATACCGCCATTACTGCAAGCATGGATGATGATTGTAACACGGCGGCGGCTTTGGGGCATATTTTTTCCTTGGTGCGTTTGGTAAATAGAAACCTTGAAGACAAAGCCATACGCAATAGCGAAGGCATGCGGGATTTATTACAAGCATTTAAGGAAGTTCTGCAAACTTGGGCTTCTGTTTTGGGCTTATTTCAAGAAAATCCACGCAGCTTTCTTATGG
>CAYJNE010000316.1:0-1635 GCA_964371345.1 uncultured Desulfovibrionaceae bacterium
AACTTTATGAACTAGAAAAGCCCGATGAATATTTGCGTGAGCTTGGGCTTAAGGTACTTGGTATTGACCTTGGCTGGAAGGCTTTTACCCCAAGCTTTTTGTATCAGTAGTTTTAACATCTGTATATAATTAAAGAAACGCTGATTTAATCAGTGTTTCCTTAAATTGTTTTAAACAATTTAAAGTCCATAACTCTTTTCACTTTCAAGCTCCTACACCGTGTACTGTGCAGGAGCTTTTTTAACTTACAAAATTTCTTTTAATGTAGCAATTAAAGCCTTAGCATCATCAAGGGATGAGCTCCAAGAGGTTACAAAGCGTATGGTATGAACGTCCTTGGTCTTAGTCCAAGTTTGAAAGGCATATTTTTTTGCCAGTTCCTTAGCTATTGCCACGGGTAAAATGGGAAAGATTTGATTGGTATTTGTTGGTATAAATAGCGGTATTTGCATCTCTTTTAATTGTTCGTCAATATATTGCGCAACCTCATTGGCATTTTTTGCAAGATCATAATAAAGGTTGTCTGTAAAAAGTGCTTCAAATTGAGCACTTATGAGCCAACCCTTGGCAAGCATAGCACCACGCTGTTTGCAAAGGTGTCGAAAATCCTTTTGGATGCTTTTATTAACTATAACTAAGGCTTCGCCAAACAGCGCGCCATTTTTTGTGCCGCCTATATAGAAAGCGTCGGTCATTTGAGCTAAATCAACGAGGGTTGGCATATTTTCCTTGCAAGTCATGGCAGCTCCAAGGCGCGCGCCGTCCACAAATAGATATAGCCCAAGCTTCTTGCATGTTTTTGCAAGCGCATTTAGCTCTTCCTTATTATATACTGTGCCAAGCTCCGTGGATTGTGAAATATATACAAGCTTTGGCTGTACCATATGTTCATTGTCATGTGCCTCAAAAACGGCTTTGACTTGCTCTGGGTAGAGTTTGCCATCCGTACTTGCTACGGTGAGGATTTTGTGCCCTGTGGCCTCAATGGCACCTGTTTCATGCACGCCTATGTGCCCGCTTTGAGCAGATATAACGGCTTGATGTGGGCGCAAAAATGCAGATATGGCAAGTAGGTTGGTAATGGTTCCGCCCACTAAAAAATGGATTTTCGCCTTAGGTGCTTGGCATTTTTCAAGTAAAAATGTTGCAACGCTTTGCGAAATGTCGTCAAGTCCATAGCCGTTATTGCGCGAATTATTTGTATTGGCAATGGCTTGCATGACGATGGGGTGGCAGCTTTGGTTGTAGTCATTATTGAAAATTTTAATTATATTATTTGGCATGTCCTGTCCTAGGTATGGAGTAAGTTATGCGTAGGGGTCTTAGAGTGCTGACAAAGTCAGCACGACCCGAAAATCAAGAGTCCTGCCCGAAGGGTGCGAAGCATAGCCGTTAGGCGAGGAACGAGCCTTACGGCTACAGAGAGCAACGATAGGTGCAATTCACTTGCACCGTTAAACGATTGATTTTTCGTGCCTTACTGCCCACAAGCTTGCTTGTGTTGGCGGCACAAACACCCGAAAGGGGTTTGTCATCAAATCAAGACCCCCATGTAAAATTATACGTAGGGGTCTTTTTAGTAATTTAACGACCTAAGTTTAGCTTCATTTCTTCAGGAGCTTTTACGGTAATAGA
>CAYJNE010000317.1:0-1628 GCA_964371345.1 uncultured Desulfovibrionaceae bacterium
AAGCCTACCCCTAAGCCCTTCTTTTTGTATTAAGCGGTCAACAATTAGCTCAATATTATGCTTTTTATTCTTATCAAGGCTTGGCACATCGTCCAAGGTATAAACATCGCCATTAACCCTAACTCTAACAAAACCTTCAGCTTTTAGCTTTTTAAAGCGGTCAACATGCGTGCCCTTTTGATGCTCCACCAATGGAGCCATAAGCATAAACTTTGTGCCTTGGGGCAAGGACAAGATGTCTTCAATAATTTCGTCAGCGGCACGAGCTTCAATGGGTTCGCCACACTCTGGGCAATACATGCGCCCAAGGCGAGCAAAAAATACCCGTAGGAAGTCATATATTTCCGTCACAGTGCCCACGGTAGAGCGTGGATTTCTGGCTGAGGATTGCTGCTCCAAGGAGATAGCTGGTGATAGACCCTCTATCTTATCCACGGCGGGTTTGTTCATCTGTGGCAAAAATTGACGGGCATAGGCAGAGAGGGATTCCACATAGCGGCGTTGACCCTCAGCATAAACAATGTCAAAGGCAAGGGTGGACTTGCCAGAGCCTGACGGCCCACAAATAACCACCAATTCATCACGGGGGATATGTAAACTAATATTTTTAAGGTTATGCTGACGCGCACCTTCGATATATATGCTTTGTTTTTTCATGGTGATATAAGTAGTGCCTAGATGACAAATGGCAAGGGAATTGTGTAATAAATTTAAAACAAGTCCGCATGAGAGCCTGTAGCGGTGAGGGTTAAGACTAAAACATCATTATTGATATAATAAATAAGTAGCCAATTTGGTTCAATATGGCATTCTCTGTGCCCAACCCAGTTACCAATGAGGGCGTGGTCCTTGTATTTTTGTGGAATAGCTTCACCACTGGCTAATATGTTCACAAGGGCTTCTAGTTTTTCCATATCATGCCCTCGTTTCTTAGCCAATTTATATTGCTTTTTGAATTTTGCAGTGGTGCCGATTTTATATTTCATCGGCATTTAACTCCGCAAATAATTCTTCCACACTATTATATTTTTTTGCTGTGGGGTCTTTGCTTATTTGTTCTGCCTCAAGCATGGCGGCAAGGGTTTCCTTATTGGGCTTAGACACATTTAACGAAAAGGGAATGCCCCCCTCACGCACAGCGGCCTTAGCAAAAACCGTAAACGCTGCCCCCATGGATAAACCAATTTCATCACACAACACACTAAAATCTTTTTTTAACTGGCTATCCATGCGAATAGTAATATTTGCAGATGACATAGTAACTCCTTTTAATAAAAAGTAGTGCATATGATGTCATTTGTCAACATTTGCACATCATCTGCACATACAACCTAACAAGTATGCCCTAGCTTTATGTGCATCCACACTTTGGCCTAACCAAAGTTGCATTTGCCTTAAAGCTTGGCCCACAAACATATCAAGTCCGTCTTGGGTGGCTAGCCCTGCAGCCTTAGCTTCACGCAAAAATTTTGTTTCCAGTGGATTATACACAAGGTCATAGGCTAGATAATCACTATTTACGGGCTTAAATGAGTATGGGCTTTGATCTTCATGTGCCCCCTTCATGCCAAGGGGCGTGGTATTAATTATCCACTGTGCATTAATATCTTCTCGCTCAGGCCAAGCAA
>CAYJNE010000318.1:0-1627 GCA_964371345.1 uncultured Desulfovibrionaceae bacterium
CGCAAAAAGGGCTTGCCCCGCCCTGCATTGATGCGAATTTGGCCTGTGCGTATCCAGCGGTGCAGGAGTGATTGCGATAGATTAAGCCGCCGTACAAGAAATTGTAGGAGTTTTTGACCTGCTTCTGCAGGGCCCACCACGAGGGTGTTTTGTTGTTTCGTATCGGACATAGTAAAAGCTCGTGAGCTAAAAATAAATAAAAACGGCGTTTTTTGCAAGTTTTACATATTGTTCTAATTTGGATAAATATATCTTGTAAATTGGAATTGGGCACAAAAGTGTACACGTGAGTGCTCTTAAGTGTGGTTTTGGGCTATTTGTAAATGGTTAAAACAAAGCGTATGGACTCCATGCCGAATATCCCTATAGCTCATTCTTCGCTTAGGGCTATACGGCTCTGAGTGACGTTGACTGGTAGAACTTACAAAGGCGAATCCCTGTATTTAGCAATGCACTATCAGTCAAAGTCATTCAGAGCTTAGTAGCCGTTGCGAACGCAGTGAGCTTACGGATACAAGCGTGGAATCTATCTTAAAAACGTCAGCAAATAACCAAATACACTCAAAAGCGCAATCACGCACGCAACATATAATAATTTCAATTTATGCTTGACAGTCTCGCGTAAATTGGTTAAACACTCAATCTGCAAATCAATTTAAGGTTTTTTTACTATGCAAAAGCAATTTTTTACCACAGCTTCTTTTACCCAAGATACATATTTTATGTATTTTTTTGGGTATTTTAGTCATGCCTGTGGTCAAGGATTTAAAGTATAGTATATTATTATCAAATGTCCTTGGGGCCGCAGGCAGTAAAAGCCAGCGGCCCTTTTTTTGTTTGTGCTAAAGGGTCGCGAGCCCCATGGTATTGTTAACCATTAAAAGAAAGGAGCATTACCATGCAACTTGGAAAACAAATCCGCCTTGAGCGCATTATCAATCGTCACAGTAAACGCACCATTGTGGTGCCCATGGATCACGGCATAACCGTTGGCCCCATTGACGGGCTTGTGGATATGCGTCACGTAGTAAACGATATGGCCGAAGGCGGTGCCGATGCCGTGCTTATGCATAAGGGACTTATTCGTTGTTCGCACCGCAAAAGTGGTAAGGACGTGGGCCTTATTTTACATCTTTCTGCATCCACATGCCTTGGGCCCAATGGTAACCATAAAGTCCTTGTGGCATCGGTGGAAGAAGCCATGCGCTATGGTGCAGACGGTGTTTCTGTGCATGTAAACTTGGGCGATCCTAATGAGCGTGATATGCTTGCCGATGTGGGCCGTGTGGCTGAAGATTGCGACCGCTGGGGTATGCCTTTGCTTGCCATGATGTATGCCCGTGGCCCGCAAATTAAAAATTGCTATGATCCTGAAATTGTGGCCCATACTGCCAGAGCAGGTGTTGAACTTGGTGCGGATATTGTTAAGGTTGTGTACTCAGGTGATGTTGACAGCTTTGCAGACGTAGTAGAAGCTTGCTGTGTGCCTGTGGTGATAGCAGGTGGTGAAAAAATGGATTCTACCCGTGACTTTTTGCAAATGGTTTATGACTCTGTGCGTGCTGGTGGGTCTGGGCTTTCTGTGGGGCGCAATGTATTCCAACATCCACAGCGTGTTAAGCTAATA
>CAYJNE010000319.1:0-1619 GCA_964371345.1 uncultured Desulfovibrionaceae bacterium
ATGTGGCTGGTTCTATGGCTATTAAAGACGCCATAGCTAAGGCTTCACCTGTGCTGCTTGAGCCAATCATGGACGTTGAAGTTGTAACACCTGAAGAATATCTTGGCGACGTAATGGGCGACCTTAACGGACGCCGTGGCCGTGTACAAAGCATGGAAGCTCGTGGAGGTGGTGCTCAAAGCGTGCGTGCCCAAGTTCCACTTTCAGCTATGTTTGGTTATGCAACTGATTTGCGCTCACGTACTCAAGGTCGTGCTACATTTAGTATGCAGTTTGACCACTATGAGCGTGTGCCTGCTAGTATAGCGGATGAGATTCAAAAGAAAAAAGTGTAATGTAGTTGGAAAATAGCAATTTGCTGCGTCAGTGGACATTTTTTATCGGGTCATGGGGGGAAGACCCCACTCCCTTCCAAAAAATACCCACTTCCTTGCATCTCACTATTTTTGAACAACATTATAGATAGTTATAAGATATAAAGGCCTTTGCTTGCAGAGGCCTTTTTTTTAAGCATATGATAAAATCCTCAAGAAGGAAAAAATTATGGCATTACCCAAGGGATATTTAGTAAGTCACATTAGTGCAGGTTTTAGGAAACCTCAGCGGCATGACACAGCGGTTTTGGTATCTGATACTCCATGTGTTGTGGCGGGGGTTTTTACCACTAATGCATTTAAGGCGGCCCCTGTGCTTGAGTGTAAGCGTATTTTGGCTGGTGGTGGTAAGGTGCAGGCTGTGCTTGTTAATTCTGGTCAGGCTAATGCCTGTACTGGCGATGAGGGGCTTATTAACTGTAAGCGCACAACACAAATGCTGGCTGAGGCTTTTGGCTTGCCAGCCGATAGTGTTTTGCCCATGTCCACGGGTGTTATTGGCCCGCAGTTAAAAATGGATTTATGGGAAAAGGCCATACCTGCGCTTAAAGAAAATATTGGCAATGGTGACGAGGAGCATTTTACCCGTGCCATGATGACTACTGATGCCTTTCCTAAATTTTCAAGCCGTGAGATAGAGTTTAGCGGTGGTATGGTGCGTTTTGCGGCTATGGCTAAGGGGGCGGGTATGATTTGCCCCAATATGGCTACCATGCTTGCGGTTGTTGTTTGTGATGCCGATGTGGAGCAAAGTGCTTGGCAAAAAATGTTTGTGGAAGCTGTAGACGTTACTTTTAATAGGGTTACGGTGGACGGTGATACGTCTACCAATGATACTGTGCTTGGCCTTGCCAATGGTGCCAGTGGTGTGAGTCTTAATGCACAAGATATGGAAAAGCTTAAAGATGTGCTAGAAAGCTTACTGGGTGAACTTGCCTATATGTTGGTGCAGGACGGTGAGGGCTCAACCAAGGTTATTAAGATAGATGTGAGCGGCGCAAAAGATGATGCTGACGCTGAAAGGGTTGCTCGTACTGTGGGGCATTCTCAATTAGTTAAGACGGCTATGTATGGTCGTGATGCCAACTGGGGCCGCATTGTGGCGGCTGTTGGGCGCAGTGGGGCGGATTTTGAACCCAATGATGTGCGTGTATTTTTGTGCGATGTGGAATTATTTTGCAATGGTCAGCCCTTGGCGGCTGAACATGATGCCGCCCTTGAAGGGCCATTAAAAGAGCGTGATAT
>CAYJNE010000320.1:0-1607 GCA_964371345.1 uncultured Desulfovibrionaceae bacterium
ACCGCTCCGTTAACCCTGACGAAGTTGTGGCCATGGGTGCTGCCATTCAAGGTGGTATTTTAGCAGGTGATGTAAAAGACGTACTCTTGCTTGACGTAACCCCGCTTTCCCTTGGTATTGAAACCATGGGCGGTGTGTTCACCAAGCTTATTGAGCGCAACACCACCATTCCCACAAGGAAGAGCCAAACCTTCACCACCGCCGCAGACAATCAGCCCTCTGTGTCTATTCACGTATTGCAGGGTGAGCGTCCCATGTCTGGCGATAATATGACCTTGGCCCGCTTTGACCTAACTGGCATTCCACCAGCACCGCGCGGTATGCCACAAATTGAAGTATCCTTTGATATTGACGCCAACGGCATTGTAAACGTATCCGCTAAGGACTTAGGCACTGGCAAGGAGCAATCTATTCAAATTACTGCTTCTTCTGGCCTGTCTGAAGATGATATCCAAAAGTTGGTGCGTGAAGCCGAGGCCCATGCAGGCGATGATAAGAAAAAACAAGAACTTATTGAAGCTCGCAACCATGCCGACAGCCTAATCTACGGCACTGAAAAAAGCCTTAAAGACCTTGGCGATAAAGCAGATGCCGAAGTTAAGGCCGATATTGAGCAAAAAATCACTGCTCTGCGTGGTCTTATGGAAGGCGAAGATGCTGAAGCCATTAAGCAAAGCACCGAAGAGCTTGCCCAAGCTTCATACAAGCTTGCCGAGCAACTATATCAACAGCAAGGTGCAGACGCCGCCGGTGGCGAAGCTGGTGCCGAAGGCCCTGCCGCTGACGCTGAGGCAAATGCCAATAAAAATGATGATGACGTAGTTGACGCTGAATACACTGAAGTTAAAAAATAAATTATAAATTTGCTGTGGATTTTGTCCTTCAAAATCCCCTAAAAAGCCTTAAAAATAAGCCCCAATTTCTTTGAAGTTGGGGCTTATTTTTTATACAATTTGACTGCATTTTAAAAATGTATTACGCATTGTATTACAGCGAGGAGAATTACCATGAATACAACCATGTCCATGCGTATGCCCGAGGAATTAGCAGGGGAAATAGAGCACATTGCCGCCCAAACTGGTAAAACAAAAAGCTCTGTAATAATTGAAGCCGTTAAAGAATATGTGGCAAGAGAAAGTTGGCAAATCCAAGAAATTAAAGACGCCCTTGAAGAAGCTGAACGAGGTGAGTTTGCAACGAAAGCCGAAATGAATGAATTCTGGGCCCGTTGGCTATAAGATTTATTGGGTAGCTATCATGATTATTTGGCTAAAAAAGGCAAAGCAAAATCTAGCTGACGAATTGGAGTTCATTCACAAAGAAGATCCAAGCGTAGCAATGCGCATTGCCAAACTTGTAAAATCTCGTGTGGAAAGCTTAGAACAATTTCCCGAAAAAGGTCGTATTGGGCGAGTAGCAAGCACAAGAGAATTGGTATTCCCAGAAATTCCCTATATCATCCCCTACCGTGTGCAGAAAAATGATATACTAATTTTACGATTTTTTCACTCAAGCCGTAAATTGCCACGCAAATGGTAAATACATTCATCAGTTTGAAATATCAAAATAATTATCTTTTGCCATGGCGTATATTTGTTCTGCTTGGG
>CAYJNE010000321.1:0-1593 GCA_964371345.1 uncultured Desulfovibrionaceae bacterium
GCAGGCATTCAAGCTGACCTTAAAACAATTATGGCCCTTGGTGGCTATGGTATGAGTGTAATTACAGCCCTAACTGCTCAAAATGGTGAGGGTGTAACTGGCATTCACGCACCTGATCCAAGCTTTGCAGTCCTGCAATTACAAACGGTTATGGAGGGTTTTCCCATTCATGCCGCTAAAACTGGCATGCTATTTTCTGCAGAAATTATTACGGCCCTTGTGCCATACATGCAAAAATTTGATTTTCCCCTTGTGGTTGACCCCGTGTGCGTGAGCCAAAGTGGGCATGTACTCTTGCAAGAAGATGCCATAACTAGCTTAAAAGAAAAGTTAATTCCGCAAGCTTATATATTGACTCCCAATAGGCCCGAGGCAGAGCTACTCACAGGCATTAGTATTAATAATGATCAAGATATGGCTAAGGCCGGTGCAGAGCTTTTAAGCATGGGGGCAAAGGCTGTACTCATTAAGGGTGGGCATTTTGAGGCGTCCATTATGGTTACCGATTGGCTATTTGAAAAGGATGCCGAGCCCGTTGCCCTAAGGCAAGCCCATGTGGATACTACAAATAACCACGGCACAGGTTGCACGCTTTCTGCCGCCATTGCCACATATTTGGGCCAAAAATTACCCCTAAAAGTTGCAGTAACTAAAGCGCAAGAATATGTAAACTTGGGCCTTCGCAAAAGCTATGCACCAGGCAAGGGGCATGGGCCGCTCAATCACGCCGCAAGTAAATAGTTATGAATTTTTCTGGGGGGTGCTTTTGCTAACGCCAAAAAGCACCCCCCAGCCCCCCCGCAAAACGCGTTAATATGCTTATCAGTAGCAATTCTTGACAAGACAGTTGAAAGCTGTTATCAAATTCTCACGTTTGAAATATTATTTAATAATTTAAGGAGAGAATTATGATTAGAGTTGGCAAACCAGCCCCAAACTTTGCAACAATGGCCTATCAAGACGGCAATTTTTCTGCCGCCACTATGGAAGATTATAAGGGTAAATGGGTATTTTTATTCTTTTATCCTGGCGACTTTACCTTTGTTTGAGTAACCGAAGTTGCTGTGGTTGCAGCAAAATTTGAAGAATTTAATAAGCTTGGCGTACAAGTTTTAGGTATTAGCATGGACAGCGTGTTTGTGCACAAAATGTGGGATGAGCAAGAACTTTCCAAATCTAGCGGTGCTAAGCTTCCCTTCCCCCTTCTCTCCGACCCCTGCGGTGATATTGGAAAACTATATGGCGTATTTACCGAAGAAGGTAATATTAACCTTCGTGGTAGCTTTATTATTGACCCAGAGGGTATAGTACAAAGCATGGAAGTTGTATCCGCACCTGTGGGCCGTGATTTTGATGAAGCCATACGCAAGCTAGCCGCCCATAAATTTGTGAGTGAAAATCAAGGCAAGGCCGCCCCTTGCTCTTGGACTCCTGGTAAGGCAGTGCTTGAGCCAAAGCCTGAATTGGTGGGGAAAGTGGTTGATTCTTGGAAAATCGGCGACTAGCATGTGGCAAAAAAACGCCATTTGCTGCGTCAGCTTAAATTTTTGCCACATGCGAGAAGTTAAGTAATAAAGAAAAGCCTTCTATTTT
>CAYJNE010000322.1:0-1573 GCA_964371345.1 uncultured Desulfovibrionaceae bacterium
ATGGGAGAAAAGCCATGCAAGAAAATAAAGAAAATTTTTCCTTTGAAGCTACGGATGAATCTACTGCTCCAAGTGAAGCCAGCACAACTGGTGGAGCTGGCACAACCAGTAGAGCTAGCGAAACCAAAGAAACTAGCGGAGCCGTTACCCAGATAACATGCTCAGAAAAGCTTATGGAAAAACTTGTGCAGGCTCTTACTCCTAAGCCCTTTTATAAAAGACATCCCATAATGTTTTGGGGTGGCATTGTATTCGTGCTTTTTATGGTGTTTGCGGGCTTTTTGCCTGAGGACGGCTCTTCTGTTGTGGGTGGAGACTGCATTGCCGTGGTGCGTGTTGAAGGCCCTATTATGGATACAAAGCCAACCCTTGAATGGATTAGTAAAATTTCTAAGGATGATACCGTAAGGGGTGTGCTGTTGCGTATTGACTCCCCTGGTGGTGGGGCCGCCGCTTCTCAAGAGCTTTATACGGCATTGCTTGAACTTGGTAAGATAAAACCTATGGTAGCGTCCATGGGCTCAGCTGCGGCATCGGGTGGGCTTATGGTTGCCATGGCTTCAGAGCATGTTGTGGCCAATCCAAGCACCGTTACTGGCTCCATTGGTGTGCGTATGGATATCCCGCAATTATATGAAATAATGAATAAAATTGGCATAGGCCAAGTCACATTAAAAATGGGTGAGCTTAAAGACGCAGGCGACCCAACTCGCCCCATGACACCAGAGGAACGTGCTTATTTGGAAGGCGTTCTTGATGATATGTATGAGCAATTTATACTCTTGGTGGCTGAAGGGCGCAAAATGCCAGTGGAAAAGATTCGCCCTCTAGCTGATGGACGTATTTTTACAGGGCGTGCCGCCAAGGAATATGGCCTTGTTGATGAACTTGGTGGGCAAGATGCAGCCCTTGCTGTGCTGTATAAAAGCACCAAGGTTGACCCCACATTGCCACTTTATGAGCAACCCGACCCTGCAAAATTTTGGCGTGAGCTTGGTGGGGAGGCTTTGGGTATAGATTTTACTAAAATGCATTCGCCTGCATTTTTGTATCAATACTAGAATTAAAGGCATGGATTGCGTAAAGGTTAAGTCCATAAGCAATCCATGCCTTTTATTTTTTACGAAAATAAAATTAAAGCTATAAATTCAAGATTTTCCTTGCTGGTATTTTCAAGGCCATGCACCTCACCGTCCTTACAGTAAGTCACATCACCAGCAGATACGGGCACGGGCGTACCGTTGTCATTATAAGTACCTTCGCCCTTTGTGATATAATAAACTTCAATATCGCCTTCGTGCTTGTGCACGCCAACGGATGAACCAGGCTCAAGTACGCTGTGGTTAAACATGCGCCCTTTGCCGCAAAATTCATCGCCAGAGATTAAGGCTTTGGTCATCATAAAGCCAACGCCACCACGGGCTTTTTCCACACGTTCGTCTTTAATGTCAGATGCTCTATAAATCATATATTCCTCCTGCTTAATTTTGGGCATACTAGCATGTTTTGCCTTGGGGTAAAAGTGCAAATTAGGATGTCTTAATTATTAAGTTTTTTGGTCAAAAAAACCGCT
>CAYJNE010000323.1:0-1542 GCA_964371345.1 uncultured Desulfovibrionaceae bacterium
GACCCTTTCCCCGCATGAAAAAGCTTATCATGTTGGCGTGCGGCGTGGGCGTCAGTCATGCTAGCTATATAATCGCATACAACTCGCATTTTTAGTTCTTCATTTTCCTCTCTTTCAAAGCGTTTTTGTACATCCAGAGGCAAAAGTTTCATGGGGTCGGTGGCAAACACATCAAAGAGTTCCACCACAATTTTGCGCCCTCTAAATTCTTGCATCTGCACATTGGGCGACCAGATAACATGCTTTAGGACTAAATCGCCCATGAGTTTTTGCAAACCTGCGGCGGAATTATCTAAATGTGCTCGGTAGTTAATAAGTGGGCAATCGCTATTTAGGCCGCTTTCTTTTACAATACTATGTGTGATTAAATAGTGCACCATGGCCCCAATGCGGCTTTTGCGTTTGTAGCCTTCATGACCAAAGAGGTCATTCGCCACTTGTTCAGATTTTAGGCCGCAGGCTTTGAAAATATCTTCCTTGCCATTGGTAAAATCTTCCCACATTTCCCTTGAGAGCATACCCATGGCGGTGGCGTCTTCCAAATCGTGCAGGGAGTATGAAATATCATCGGCAATATTCATAATGGATGCATCAAGCGACATATGTATGGTTTTTTTATGTTGCTCGTCCTTAGATTTTGGATTTTGGGCGGCACAAAACGCTTTACGCTTTGCTCCAAGTGGCTCTAGCACCCAGTCGATAACGTGCTTTTCTGTATCATGGTAACACTTTGGTGGAAATTGTCCTTTAGCCTTAAAAAGCCAGCGCAAGGGGTTTTCTTGCTCTACATACGCTTTTTTGTTGACCAATTCACTGTATGCCCCAGGGTATTTTAATACGCCTAATAATAGTCTGCGGGTGGGGTTTAGGCCAAATTTGGCGGTGTATTGCTCAAGTAATGAAAGTATGCGCACTGTCTGGCCATTACCTTCAAAACCGCCATATTCACGCATGCATAGGTTAAGGGCAACCTCTCCACCATGTCCAAAGGGTGGGTG
Organism: uncultured Desulfovibrionaceae bacterium; assembly: GCA_964371345.1. GTDB lineage: Bacteria > Desulfobacterota > Desulfovibrionia > Desulfovibrionales > Desulfovibrionaceae > CAYJAD01. The sequence goes on from CAYJNE010000323.1 coordinate 999, forward strand.
GCCCATGTCGTGGGCAAGGCAAATGGCAGCCAGAAGGTGTGTGTCTGGCAGGGCTTCAGCTATGGGGCTTGATTTATGTTTGCCCGTTAAAAATTTGAGTAGTCCGTTGCTAACTTGGGCCACTTCCATGGAGTGGGTAAGTCTTGTGCGGTAAAAGTCGCTTTGACCAAGGTCAAGAACTTGGGTTTTGGACTGTAAACGTCTAAAGGCTGCAGAATGTATAATGCGCGCGTAGTCACGTTCCCAAGGGGAGCGGACGTCATTTTCGCGGGCGGGTGGGGCTTCTCTTCGTTCTTTCCAGGGGGTTTCCCATGAGCTTTGCATGGTTGCTCCTTGATATATAATATAGGGTTGTGTTGTTTTGTTATTTGTAATGCTTGCTATGTATGGCTACTTTTGTCAAGCGTGGGGCTTGCGTTTGTATCTTGACAAATGCAACAAAGTCCTCTAATGATGCCCCTTTGCGCAACTTGTATTCATTTGAGGTAGAGCATGTTTGAGAGCCTTTCAGATAGACTTTCAACAGTATTTCGCAACTTTAGCG
>CAYJNE010000324.1:0-1533 GCA_964371345.1 uncultured Desulfovibrionaceae bacterium
TTAAAGGCATGGATTGCCGCGCCAAACTATGTTTGGCTCGCAATGACAAAGGCAAAAAAGGGGCTTGTTTAGTTTTAATAGGGTGTGAGTAGGGCGTTAAAGTTTTTTGGAAGGGGGGTCTGCCTGCCCGAAGGGTGCGAAGCATAGCCGTTAGGCGAGCTTGCGAGCCTTACGGATACAGAGAGCCAAGGCTGGGGGAGAACCTTTTGTTCACAAAAGGTTTCCCCCCAGTGCTTTTTTCTAGTCAACCAGCGGTTTAGCTAGTTTTATACCTAGATGTAATGCTTTTTGGTTGTTTTCGTGGAATGTAGGTGGGAAATTGTCTTTTAGGACTTTTTCCACTGAGTCCACAGAAACCACTTTAGTTAAGGTTATGAGTGCGCCAAGTACTACCACGTTGAATGCTTGGGGTTTACCAAGTGTGTCCATGATAGCTTTGTACATGGGTAGTGGTTTGCGTATGGCGTCAATTTTTGGGTCTACGAACACAAGGTCTGAGTCGTAGAGGCACATGCCGCCAGGGCGGATAAGGGGCAGGTATTTATTCATGGCTTCATTGGTTAGGGCCACGAGGTAGTTTGGGTCTGCCACTTTGGGGTAGTAAATGGGGCCGTCTGAGATGATAACGTCAGAGCGAGTAGCACCGCCACGGGCTTCTGGCCCGTAGGATTGCGATTGCACGGCGTTATGGCCTTCATAGGTGGATGCTGCATCGGCTAGTAGTATGGCCATGGAGATAACACCTTGCCCACCAGAGCCTGACAAAAGAAAGCGTTGTTTTTCCATGACTTACTCCTTAACCTTGGCTATGATTTTTGCGTATTCTTCGCAATATTCTGGGCGAGATTCTTCACGGAAGATACCACGGGCAATGAGGTCTTTATTTTCCTCAAGCTTTTTGGAACCAAGAAGGGCAGTGCCGTCACGGTAGCTTTCAAGCAGTTCTACTGGGCCACCTATTTTATTTTTGCGCCCGAAGAAGGTTGGGCATTGGGACATAATTTCCACAACGGACATGCCTTTATGCTCAATGGCTTTTTTGATGAGGGAACTGCATTCTTTTACGTGGAAGGCTGTTGTTCTTGCCACAAAGCTTGCACCAGCACCGAGGGCTAGTTCAATGGTGTCGAATGCTGGGTCGATGCTTTTGTATGGGGCAGTGGTTGCGGCAATGCCTTCACCTGATAAGGGTGAATATTGCCCACCAGTCATGCCATAGATGCGGTTATTGAATATGATTGCTGTAAGGTTAATATTGCGGCGGCAAGCGTGAATGAAGTGGTTACCGCCAATGGCTGTGGCGTCACCATCGCCCATGGGGACGATGATATTAAGGGACGGTTTAGCCATTTTTAGACCTGTGGCACAAGCAAGGGCGCGCCCGTGCATGGTGTGCATGGTGTGAAAGTCCACATAGCCTGAGATACGAGCTGAGCAACCAATGCCAGAGACCATTGTAAGGCTTGATCTATCGAGATTAAGCTCGTCAACGGCGTGTAGGATGCTATTTAATATGGTACCGTGACCACAACC
>CAYJNE010000325.1:0-1531 GCA_964371345.1 uncultured Desulfovibrionaceae bacterium
ATATCAAGAAAGCATATAACCCGCAAGTATTTTTTATAATGCTACATATTTACTTTTTGTGCATTAAAGTATATTCCTTACGAGTAATGATTCCTAATAGCCTAGTTAGCTACTATGCTTTGGTTTTGAATGTCAAGTGAATTGAGGCTGAATGATGTATATTGAGGTATCTTCTTTATTATTTTCTCTTTCCACCGCCCTTGATTATGTGGAGCAAGATGTAGTTGGGGTAAGTACAAACCACTGTAGACGTGTGGCTTGTCTAAGTAAGCATTTGTGTAAAACATTGGGCATGAGTGACGAAGATAGCATGGATATGGCTATCTGCGCCATTTTGCATGATAGTGCGCTTACAGAAATGTTTCTTGAGGGTGCAAGTCATGGTGAGGATGTGAGTTTAGAAAGACATTGCAATTTAGGTGAGCAAAATGCCAAGCGTTTTCCATTTTTTCATGGGGATGTGAGCAATGTCATTTTATGGCACCACGAAAATTGGGATGGTAGCGGCTATTTCAAACTTAAGGGTGATGAAATTTGTGATAGGGCCGCTATTTTGCGCCTAGCCGATAATACTGACCTTCGCTTTAGGCTTGCTCAAAGTACTGAAAGTTCACGTAAAAATCTTTTTGAGCATCTTACAGAACAACGAGGAAAGCTATACGCACCGCATGTGGTGGATGCTTTTTTTGATTCTGTGGACACGGATTTTTTATTATCCCTGCAAGATGAACAAATTGCAAACACCATAAAAACTACCTTTGTGCCCGAGGTACAAAAGGTGTGTATTAAGGATCTTCTTTCCTTGGGCTGTGTGTTTTCTAATATAATTGACTCAAAGTCAGCTTTTACATCCAATCACTCCCAAGGTATTGTGCGTATAGCGGAAATTATGGGCAATTACTATGGATTTAGCGAAGAGCATATCGGAAAAATCATGCTGGCTGCGCACTTGCATGATGTGGGTAAGCTTATGGTACCCTCTGAAATACTTGAAAAAGAAGGCCCGCTAAATGCTGAAGAATTTGAAATTATGAAGGGCCACGCCATGGGCACTTATAATATGCTCTCCATGGTTAATGGAATGGAAGTCATTTGTGAGTGGGCCTCAAGGCATCACGAAAAATTAGACGGAACTGGCTATCCCTTGCACCTTGATATGATGGAAATGACTTTTGAGGCTCGCCTCATTGGTTGCGCTGACATTTACCAAGCCCTAACCGAAGACCGCCCCTACAGAAAGGGCATGAGCCACGAGCAATCCATGCAAGTGCTTAAAGACCTTGCTGCAAAGGGTAAGATTGAGGCTGCCATAGTTGAGGATATGGATAAAGTTTTGCAAGGTGATGTTGCTAAATCATTTGTGCAAAAAAAATGCGGTGAAAATCATTAAATTAAGACAGCCCTATTGGGATTAGGGCTGTCTTTTTTTACTTATTTTCTCTGTCTCGTAGCATTTTTACAGCACAAAACTTGCCGCACATGGCGCAAACTTCTTCTTGTTTATGTGCTTCACGCCTTTTTTCAAGTATAT
>CAYJNE010000326.1:0-1518 GCA_964371345.1 uncultured Desulfovibrionaceae bacterium
TAATTTATACCCGTGCATAAAATATTACGGGGTGGGTTGGTATATGGGGCTTGTAACGTGACTTTATCTAAAACAATTCTCGCATTGGCTGTCTTGCCTGCAAGGTCATTTTCATAAATGTCTTTGAGTATGGGTATAACACTATCATTTTGTTCAACGGCCTCACGTAAACTTGGGGGCATGGCTGGTGAAGCTAGTTGAATGTCAATAATATAGCCATGTTCTGGTTGCCAAATTCCCCAGCGCAGTTCTTTACTGTCTTTGTGGATAAAACTTATTAAGCGCATATGTACTCCGTTGCTTGTGATACATTTAATGTGAAACTTTAACTTTCAATACATGTTTTTTAAAGTAAAACTTTAATTTTTTCCATTGATGCTAAAATTCTTCCAATAAGGCTATATGACAGAAAAAAAAAGGTCAAGAATGGGTTAATTGAATATTTTATGTGTGTATTGCCAATTTACAAATATGTTGTTATTATAATCAAGTTCACGAAATGGTGAACTAAAAAAAAATTGGAGAAAATTATGCCCATAAAAGATGGCGATACTGTACAAGTTCATTATACTGGAACCCTTGAAGATGGTAGTGTTTTTGACACATCAAGGGAGCGTGAGCCTTTGGAATTTGTTTTGGGTAGTGGTATGCTTATTCCAGGTTTTGAGGCCGCTGTTGTAGGTAAGGAAGCTGGTGAAACCGTAAAGGTAGAAATTGAGCCCGCACTTGCATATGGTGAAGTAGATGAGGAGCTTATATTCACTGTGCCCCGTGGTGAAGTGCCAGAGCACATTACACCTGAGGTTGGCTTGCCCTTACAGCTTTCTAACGATGATGGCTCAATGGATGTGACCATTACTAGAGTTAGCGATGACAGTATTGACCTTAATGCTAATCATCCACTTGCTGGCAAGACTTTGACTTTTGAAATCGAAATTATTTCTGTAAAATAATGTAATTTTACAATAAAAATAGGGTAGCAAGCCCTAAAAAGATAAAAAATCCGGCACCGTCTGTAATGGTGGTTAGGAATATACTGGAGGCTTGAGCCGGATCACGCCCCAGTGCACGAAATATAAGCGGAATGGAGCCACCTGCAATGGCTCCTAACGTCATATCAAATAATAATGCCCCGCCCATGACCAAGCCAAGGGTGATATTTTTTGTGAAAATAAATACCCCTATGCTTGCGCAGACAGCCATAACCATACCAGTTATAAAGCCAATTTTACCCTCACGCAGCACTGCAAGCCATGAGCGTTTTGCATCAAAGCGATCTGTTGCCAGCTGGCGGATAATTACTGCCAAAGCTTGCTGGCCTGTGTTTCCAGCTTGGTTTGCCACCATGGGCATGAGTACGGCAAGCACGGCCATGGTTGCAATGGAGCCTTCAAACATATAAACCACTGATGCGGATATGGCTGAATTAAAAAGATTTACCATGAGCCACGGCAAACGCTTACGCACTGATTCACGCCAAGGCGTGTCTATGGTTTCTTCTGGATCTGCCCCCACCAT